>JAOPWG010000020.1 GCA_025965775.1 Modestobacter sp.
GACCGATCCGGATCGGCTGGCCGGACCCGACCAGCAGCGGGCCCTGCACGCGCTGCTGGTCCAGGTAGGTGCCGTTGGTGGAACCGAGGTCCTCCACGTACCACTGGCCGCCGCGGTTGGTCAGCCGCGCGTGCCGGGAACTGGCGAAGTCGTCGGTGAGCACGAGGGTGGAGTCGTCGGCGCGGCCGATCAGGATCGCCTGCTCCCCGAGAGTGATGCGGGTGCCGGACAGCGGTCCGGCGGTGACGACGAGGTGGCGTGGGCCACGGGCCCCCTTCTTGCGGGACGCGGCCGCGGCGCGCGGCGGGACGGAGGCCACCCGACCGGCGCGGCCGCCGAACAGGTCGGCGCGGACCACGCGGAAGGCGGCGAAGATGAACAGCCAGAGCAGTAGCAGGAACCCGAAGCGGAACGTCTGCAGCACGATCTCGGCCATCACGCCCCCGGGCCTGCGGACGACGTCGCGATCACGCGCCGTCCTGCCGGTAGACCAGCACCGAGTGCCCGATCCGGATGACATCGCCGTCGGCGAGGTCCTGCCGGCCGATCCGCCGCCCGTTGACCAGCGTGCCGTTGGTCGACCCGAGGTCCTCGACGGTGACCGTCCCACCCTCGAGCTGGACGTCGGCGTGCTTGCGACTGACCCCGGTGTCGGGCAGGCGGATGGCGGCGTCGGTGCCGCGGCCCAGCACGTTGCTGCCCTCCTCGAGCACGTGCCGGGTGCCGGGGCCGTCGACGACGAGCACGTGGCTGACGCCCGGTCGCCGACCGGGGCGGCCCACGACGGGTGCGCCCTCGCCGGTGTCGCTGGCATGGATGGGCGGAGCACCGACCCGCAGGGACGGCAGCGGGGGCAGTGGCGGGAATCCGGGGGGCGCCGGCGCGGCGGCGGCTGTCTGCGGCGGGTGCGCGCTGTCGCCGATGTGCGAGGCGACCTCGAAAACGCCGGTGCGCAGCTCGTCGTTGCGCTCGAGAAGGACCTCGATGTCACCGAAGGTCTGGTAGCCCTCGCTCCCGATGTACTCGGCGACCATGTCGGCGAGTTCGCCGGCCAGCTGCTCGGACCACTCGGAGAGGTTGTCGAAGTCCGCCGGGCCGAGGGTGACCACGTAGACGTTGGGGGCCAGGACACGGCCACCACCCAGGACCGAGCGCTGCTCGGTCGCCTCCCGTTGCAGGGCATGCGCGATCTCGGCGGGGTGGACCTTGCCTTTGAAGACCCGCGCGAAGGCGAGCCCGACCATCCCTTCGAGGCGACGCTCGAAGCGCTGCAGAACACCCACAGTCGCTCCCTTGCGCTCGGCTGACCTCCCACTGCCCTGAGCGCTGATCGTAACCGGGCCGGGGTCACCGGACCGGTCGGGAAGCGCGGGACGCCCCGGAGGAGCTCCCTCCCGGGGAGGCGGCGGCCCCTGTCTACCAGGGCAAGGGGTGCGAGTGCCGGGCGGCGCGCGGGAGGCCCGCAGGGGGGCCACCGGAAGCCCCGTGGCGGGCTGCTAGTGTCCTTCCTCGCCAGGGCAAGTGGCGGAATGGCAGACGCGCACGGTTCAGGTCCGTGTGTCCGAAAGGACGTGGGGGTTCAACTCCCCCCTTGCCCACCCACCAGAATCACCGCGGGGCCCCCTTCGAGGGGCCCCGTTCGCATTGTCCGGCCGTTCAGGGGCCCGCCCCGGCGCTGTTCCAGGTGTCCGTGCGGCGGCCCTCAGCGGGGGTCGCCCGGCCGGCCCCGGGGCTCCGGCTGCTCCGGCGTCCACCCGGCCGTCCGGGGCCGGCACGGTGGGCAGGTCCGCGGTCAGCTCGGCCCGTCCGCCGGAGGTGCGGGACGCATACGCCTGGGCCAGCCGCTCGTCGTACTCGGCGACGGTGAGCCGGCCGGCGGACATGTGCCCACCGGGCACATCGGCGACCGCGGCCCGGTCGGCATCGGAGGCCCGCAGGTGGGCTCGGGCATTCCGGACTCCTCGGGTCGGGTGCCGGCTCGGTCTGGTCGCCCGGAGGGCTCGCGAACCACCGACGTCTGTCGCGAGTGAGGGCTCCCCTCCGGGTCATCGGTCTGGCACGGACCCTGCCGGGCGCCGTGGGTCAGGTCGGGATGTCACGTGCGCTCGGTGCGGGTCACCCCTCTCCCCGGTCGCCACGAGCTGATGACCAGAGCGCTGCGGTCGTCGGAGACGGCGGTGGGCACCACCTGCTCGAGTTCCACGTGGAACAGCTCGAAGGGCTGGTCTGCCGGCACCTCCGCGGTGGCCGCGAAGCGGGCGCGGACCTCTTCGCCGGTGACCTCGGCCGCCCGGCCGGAGACCTTGGCGTCGGCGGTGAAGTCAGCGGGTTCGTCGCTGTCACTGTGCAGCGCCATGCGCGGGTCCCGGCGCAGGGTGGCCAGGACCTTGTGGCCGTGGGCGTCGAACGCGGCAAGGACCCGGGCGGCGAGCTCGGGTTCGGCGGGCTCGAGGTCGGCGAAGGAAGCCATGGCGGGAGCCTGCCCCGTCCCCCCGACAGAACGGCCCGGTGTCCACACCTGGGGATACCGGCGGTCGTCCCGGCTGCGGGTGTGATGAGCTGGCTCCGCCCGTCCGGCGAGGAGGACCGCATGCCGCTCGACCCGCAGTTCCAGCCGTTCCTGGACATGCTCAGCCAGGGCGGGTGGGTGCCGTTGTCCACCGGTGACCCGGTCGCCGACCGGGAGCGGTACCGCCGGCTGTCGACACTGCGACGCGGGGCGGGTGCCGTGCCGGAGCCGGTCGCCGACGTCGAGGACCGCACCATCGACGGGCCCGGCGGCGAGCTGGGCGTGCGGGTCTACCGGTCCGCGGGACCGGGGCCGGCCGGGGCCCGGCCCGTCGTGGTGTGGCTGCACGGCGGCGCCTGGGTGCTCGGCGACCTGGACACCGTGGACCCGATCTGCCGCCGGGTGGCGAACGCGCTGCGGGCCGTCGTCGTCTCGGTCGACTACCGGCTGGCGCCCGAGCACCCGCACCCTGCCGCGCTGGACGACACCATGGCTGCGCTGCGCTGGGCGGCCGAGCGCTGGCCGGACGCGCCGCTGGTGGTGGGCGGCGACAGCGCCGGGGGCGGGTTGGCAGCCGGTGCGGCGCTGCGGGCCCGGGACGAGGGCGGCCCCCGGCTGGCGGCCCAGGTGCTGGTCTACCCCGCGCTGGACCCGACGCGAACCAGCGCGTCGATGAGCCAGAACGCCGACGGCCCGTTCCTCACCGCGGCGGACATGGCCGCCGCGTACGCCGCCTACGTGCCGGGGGAACTGGCGCAGGATCCGCGGGTCGCCGTCCTCGGGGCGCAGCTGCACGACCTGCCCCCGGCGGTGGTGGCCACCGCCGAGTTCGACCCGCTGCGCGACGAAGGTGACCGGTACGCCGAGCTGCTGGCGGCCGCCGGCGTCCCGGACACCCAGCTGGGCGGTCCCGGCCTGGTGCACGGTTACTTCGCGCTCGGCGGGGTGGCCGCGGCGGCCGCCGGCC
>JAOPWG010000041.1 GCA_025965775.1 Modestobacter sp.
CTGGCGCAGGGCGCGCTGGACGACGCGCTGGCCTACGCGAAGGAGCGGGAGACCTTCGGCGTCCCGATCATCGACCACCAGGGCCTGGCGTTCCTGCTGGCCGACATGGCCGCCGCCGTGCACAGCGCCCGGGCCACGTACCTGGCCGCGGCCCGACTGCGCGACGCCGGCCAGCCCTACGGCGAACTCGCCTCGGTCGCCAAGCTGGTGGCCACCGACAACGCGATGAAGGTGACCACCGACGCCGTCCAGGTGCTCGGCGGCTACGGCTACACCCGCGACTTCCCGGTCGAGCGGTACATGCGCGAGGCCAAGGTCATGCAGATCTTCGAGGGCACGAACCAGATCCAGCGGATGGTGATCAGCCGGGCGCTGGCGAAGGGCGGCTCCCCGAGGACGACGGTCACCGCCCGCCCGGCGTTCGCCTGAGGCGTTCTGCCCCGCCCGGGCGGGGCAGAACGCCCGCGGGATCAGTCGAAGACGATGACGCCGCGGATGTTGATGCCGGCGTGCATGTCCTCGTAGGCCTGCGCGACCTGGTCGATCGTGTACTCCCGGGTCACCAGCTCGTCGAGCTTGAGCTGGCCGGCCTGGTACATCTTGAGCAGGTTCGGGATGTCCGCCCGCGGGCTCAGCCCGCCGAAGATGGCACCCTGCAGCCGCTTCTGCATCAGCGTCAGGTCCGCCAGCGACATGGGTACGCCGATCTCGGTGATGTCGCCGAGCCCGGTGATGACGGCCGTGCCGGCCTTGCGGATCGCGGCCAGCGCCTGCGCGGCGTGCTCGCCCTTGACCACGCCGATGGTCACGATGCAGGAGTCGGCCCCCTGGCCGTTGGTGATCGACTGGGCGTATGCGGTCGCCTCCTCGATGCCCTCGAAGGTGTGCGTGGCGCCGAACTCCTGCGCCTTCTCCCGCTTGAAGGCCACCGGGTCGACCGCGATGATCGTCGACGCGCCGGCGTGCTTGGCGCCCTGGACGGCGTTGATCCCGATGCCGCCGACGCCCATCACGATGACCGTGTCGCCGGGGCGGACCTCGGCGGCCTTGACCGCGGAGCCCCACCCGGTCGGCACGCCGCAGCCGACCAGTGCGGCGGACTTCAGCGGGATCTCCTTGTCGATCTTGACCACCGAGTCCACCGACGCCGTCGTGTACTCGGAGAAGGTGGAGATGCCGCACTGCTGGCCGACGTCCTCGCCGTCCAGGTGCATCCGGAAGCTGGTCGGGTCGTCGGGACGGGAGCCGACCAGGGCGTTCGCGCCGGTGTCGCAGAGGTTGAACAGCCCGCGGGTGCAGGCCGGGCACCTGCCGCAGGCCGGCACGAAGGAGAAGACGACGTGGTCGCCGACCTCGTAGCCGGGGGTGTGCGGGCCGACCGCGGTGATCACGCCGGCGCCCTCGTGGCCGCCGCAGTAGGGGTACCTGCCGACCGGGATGTCACCGGTGGCGACATGGTCGTCGGAGTGGCAGAGCCCGGAGGCCGCCAGCTTCACGGTGACCTCACCCTGGCGGGGGTCGTCCAGTTCCAGCTCGACCGTCTCGTAGGTACCGGGGGCCTTGCGGATGACGGCGGCGCGGGTGGTGATCGGCATCGAGGCTCCTGTGGCGGGGGTCGACACCCGGTCAGGTGCCAGGCCGGAGCGTAAACGCTGCCGTTGATGACCGTGGCGGGGGTCACCGGAGAGCTGCAGGCGGCGCCGACGTGGCCCTACGCTCGGGCGCATGTGCCGGAACATCCACGTCTTGCACAACCTCGCGCCGGCGACCACCGAGGACGAGGTCCGTGCCGCCGCCCTGCAGTACGTGCGCAAGGTCAGCGGGTCGACCAGGCCGTCCCAGGCCAACCAGGCCGCCTTCGACCGGGCCGTCACGGAGATCGCGCACGTCACCCAGCATCTGCTCGCCGACCTGGTGACCGCGGCGCCGCCCAGGGACCGCGAGGTGCTGGCCGCCCAGGCCCGCGAGCGCGCCGCCGCCCGCTATCCCCGCTGAGCCCGTCCCGCGCCGGAGCCCGGCAGGTCCGTCACCCGGATCAGGCCAGACACCTCAGCGGCTGACCACCGTTGAAGCTGACCATCTCGTCGACGACGAACTGGTAGTCCAGGGCGACACCCCGGGGCTCGCCGCGGAGCTCGGAGTAGGCCCGGTGCAGATTGCCGACCAGTCGCTCCGGGTCGGTCCAGGCCCCGAAGTGCCCGAGGTCCGTCCGGCGGGCGAGCTCCAGGGGGTCGTCTCCGGCAGCATGGCCGTCCCTGGCCAGGTCCTGGACGAACCGCAGGTAGGACAACTGCTCGGCGATGACGTCGGGCTCGCACACGGCACCGTGACCCGGGACGACGGTGGTGGCGTCGAGGCCCTGGAGCTCGGTCAGGGCCTCGATGAGGCCCTGGATCGACCCCATCACCACGAAGGGGGTACCCCCGTTGAACACCAGGTCCCCGGCGAACAGCAGCCCACGCTCGGGAACCCACATGGAGATGTCGTTCGACGAGTGCGCGGGGCCCTGGTACTGCAGCGTGGCGGGAGTGTCGTCGCAGTACACGCGCAGTGACTGCTCGAAGGTGACTGTGGGAGGCACCAGGTCGATGTCGCCCCAGTCCACGCCGGGGAACCACTCCTTGGTCTCCAGCCCCCCGGCGATCACCGCCTCCCGGCACAGCGTGTGGCCGATGACGGTGGCGTGCGGGAAGAGGAAGTTCCCGTAGGTGTGGTCGCCGTGGTGGTGCGTGTTGACGATCGTCTGCACCGTCTTGGCGGTGACCGTCCCGATGGCGTCCCGCAGCCCGCGGCCGCGGTGCTCGGTGAAGGCGGTGTCGATCAGGGTGACGCCGCGCTCTCCTACGTGGACGCCGGCGTTGTTGAGGCCCCAACTGCCGTCCAACTGGACGAATGCGTGGAACCCGCCGCCGAGGTTCTCCATGGTCGGTGGCGGGAGCACCGCCGGGATGTCGTGACTGGCACTCATGAGTCGTCCTTCTCGGGCGCGGATGGGCACGGCGGTCCCGGGGGCGCCTGTGCAGGCACCCCCGGGACCGGTCGCGGGGAGGAGGTGGTCAGGCCTGCGCGGGCGCGGCCTGGGTGAGGCCGAACTCGGGCATGACCTCGGTGGAGAAGAGCTCGAGCATCTGCAGGCCTTCCTCGCGCGGGATCATCCCCCAGTGGAAGAGCCACACGAAGTACTCGATCGGGAGCTTCGTGAGGAACTCCCCGATCTGCCGCTTGACGCTGTCGACCGTTCCCCCGATCAGCAGGCCGCTGTTGATCAGGCGATCGGCCAGGTGCTCTCCGGGCTTGGGCACCGGGACCTCCTCGCCTTCGAGCCGCGCGCCCTCCATGAAGCCGAACTGCTGGTACCAGCCCGGCCAGACCGGCTTCTCGGAGCGGTCCACGCTCTCCCGGATCCGCGCGCGCACCTCGTCCTCGGGGGTGCCGTGGGGGTAGACGTAGAAGGTGCGGCAGACGCCGATGCCCTCTCCGAATCCGGGGTTGCGGCCGCGGGAGTTGGCGCCTTCCACGTAGATGTCCATGAGCTGGCGCAGCTTCTCGTGCGAGCCCATGAGGATGGTGGGGGTGACGTCCTCCTCCCCGCACCAGCGCAGCGTGCCCGGGCTGGCTCCGAAGGCCTGGAAGAGCTGGGGGTGCGGGCTGGTGTAGGGCCGCGGCACCACGCTGACCCCCTTGATCGTGCCGTGCTCGTCGACTTCGCCCGGCTGTCCGTAGGGGCGGGTGATGGTGTCGGCCGGCGGCCAGTTCGGGATGCCCTCGATCGGGAACGGCACCTTGTACGTCGGGCCGTCGTACTGGAGCAGGTTCTCCGTCCACGCCTTCTTCATGATCGCGAAATTCTCGGAGAAGAGCAGCCGGTTGCGCTGGTCGGCATCGCTCATGTCCGACGACGTGGAGGTGACGCCGAAACGCTGCCCGAGGATGTTCTGCCAGCGCGCCTGGTATCCGCGGGCCATGCCCACGAACAGGCGACCCCGCAGCATGTGGTCGGCGACGGCGATCTCTTCGGCGAGCCGGATGGGGTCGTGCGCCGGCAGCACCAGGCCGAGCTGGCCGTGGCGGAGGCGCTTGGTGAACTGCGCCAGGTAGACGTTCAACATCAGCGGGGCGGGCGAGATCTCCATGCCCTCGGAGTGCATGTGGTGCTCGACGTGGGTGATCCCCCAGTAGCCGAGCTCGTCGGCTGCCTTCACCAGCTCGACCAGGCCCTCCAGCATGCGCTGGTAGGCGTCGTTGTCCCGGCCGATGGGTCGGCGGGCGGCCATCTCCTCCTCGTCGCCGAGGGTGGGGTAGACCTGCAGGATCACTTCGGGCATGCGCGTCTCCGTGGGTTGAGGAGGTGTGGCGCGGTCTGTCGGTCGACAGCCCGGATGGTGGGGTGAGGGAGGCGTCAGTCCCGGGTGCGGAGGAGGTCGATGCCGTGGCCCGGCGCCTCCCGTTTCGGGCCGACGCGGTTGCGCAGGACGCCGATGCCCTCCACCTCGAGCTCGACGACGTCACCCGGGGCGATCCAGCGGTCCAGTTCCAGGCCGCACCCGCGGCCGATGGTGCCGCCGCCGAAGACGTCGCCCGGCTGCAGCGGCTGGTCCACCGAGAGCGTGGAGATCACCTCGGCGAAGCCGAAGACCATCGCGCCGAGGGTGCCCTCCGACCACGTCTCGCCGTTGACGCGGGCGCTCATGCGCGCGGTGGAGACGTCGATGTCGTCGGCGGTCGTCAGGACCGGCCCCAGGGAGGTGGCGAAGTCCTTGCCGAAGCCCGGGCCGAGCCGGACCTCCATCTCGCGGAACTGGATGTCCCGCGCGCTCCAGTCGTTGAAGATCGTGTACCCGACGATGCACTCCTGTGCCTGGTCCGGGGTCACCCCGGAGGCGGGCCGGCCCAGGACCGCAGCGACCTCCAGCTCGTAGTCGAGCTTGTCGGTGTAGTGGGGCCAGGGCACCTCGTCGTCGGGACCGATGACGGTGTCGGGGTTGCCCTTCCAGTGGACCGGCAGGCGGTACCACTCGTCCGGGACGGTGCCGAAGCTGTTCTTGACGTGCTCTTCCACGAGCATGAAGTCGCGCATCGAGTTCGGCCGCGGGAGCGGTGCGGCGAGCCGGACCTCGGCCAGCGGCAGGGTGAAGTCGCCGGTCGACCGGGCGAGCTCCAGGCCGGCGCGGGCCAGGTCCAGGCCTTCCTGGCCCATGCGGAGCAGGGACAGCATCGAGTCCGGGACCAGGCCAGGTGAGGGCCGGCTCTGCGCAGCGTCGGCGAGGTCGACGACCAGCTCTCCGTCGAGGACGCCCACCCGGCCGGCGGCCGCGCCGTCCACGCGGTGGTAGGTGACGAGTTGCACGGCGCTTGCCTCCATCGGTGGTCCACGACGTCGGGGACGAGACGAAACCTAAGGCGATCGACGGGGCTTGTGAAACACCCATTCCTGGTCGATTGACCAGCTATCTTGGTCAATCGACGGGGAGTTGCCCCGCCGTCGGACGGGGCCTATCGGCGTCGCGTACTCGCCGGGCCGAGGGGAAGCCGAGGTGCTCGTGGACACGTCGCGCGACCGGTCATGAGCGGCGGCATCGAGCTGCGGCACCTCAGGGCCCTCGTGGCCGTCGCCGAGGAGCTCAACTTCTCCCGGGCGGCGCGCAAGCTGCACATGGTCCAGCAGTCCTTGAGCGCCCAGGTGCAGCAGTTGGAGAGCGAACTCGGCGTCCAGTTGTTCCGCCGCACCACCCGCCGGGTGGAGCTCAGCGAGGCCGGGGAGGTGCTGGTCGGCCACGCCCAGTCGATCCTGGGTCTGGTCGCGGCGGCGTGCGACCAGACCCGCCGTACGGCGGCGGGCGAGACCGGCGACCTGACGGTGGCCTACACCCCCACGCTCGCCAACGAGACGTTGCCGCGGCTGGTGGCCGAGGTGCACGCCCGCTACCCCGGCCTGTCGCTGCAGATGTGCGAGATGTGGCAGACCGAGAGCGTGGACGCGGTCAGGTCCGGACGGGTCGACGTCGGCATGGCCCGTTTCCCGGACATGGACGACGAGGACCTGGAGTGCATCCGGTTGCGCGAGGAGCCGATCGGCATCGTGCTCGGCGCGCGTCACCCGCTGGCCGGCCGGCCACGGGTGGACATGGACGACCTGGCGCGGACGACGCTGGCCATCTGGCCGCGCCAGTTCTCCCCGGGCTTCTACGACCAGGTCGTCGACTCCTTCCGCAGCCACGGGTTCCACGGCCGGATCCAGGAGTTCGAGTACCTGACGTCGGCGCTGTTCAACAACGACCCCGTCGCCCGCGCCGCCATCGCCGACGGCCGTGCGTTCTCGGTCGCCTTCGCCACCCAGTTCAACCCGGTGCCCGAGGGGTTCGT
>JAOPWG010000070.1 GCA_025965775.1 Modestobacter sp.
CTCCGCCTCTCCGGTGAGCAGCGACTCGTCGACGGCGAGGCCTGTCGAGATCAGCACGACGCAGTCCCCCGCGCCGCCGCGCCGGCGGTCCGGTCGCCGCCCGACGCGTCGGCCGCCGGAGGGGCGGCCTCGGGGGCGCGCTCCTCCTGCAGGAGGTCCCGGAACTGGTGGGGGAGCTGGTCGAGCGTGTCCTGGAACTCCTTGTCCCCGACGGCCTCGCGCAGGGTCAGCATCACCGCCCGGACGCCGGGCAGGACCACCTCGCTGGGGGTGTTGGCCGCGCGGGTGCCCACCCGCTCCACGAACTCGGTGAAGCCGTACTTCTCGGGCAGTTTCTGCGGTGCCTTCCGCAACGGCCGGGCGAGCTGCTCCGGCAGCTGGGCGGCCAGGTCGACGTCCTGGCCGCCGCTGATCCGGTCCGCAAGGACCCGCAGGGTGGCCTGCGTCAGGCTCGCGGCGTGTACGCGGCTCACGCCCGCACGCTGGGCCACACGATCGATGAACTCGTCGTACTCCACGGGAACTCCTCCGGGTGTGCCCCCGTGCCGACCAAGGACGTTCCTGGCTACCCCGTCCGCGGCGGGGTAAGCGCGCCGCGCCCGGGCGCGTCGGGGCAGACGTTCCGCGGCCGGTGACCGGGCGCGCCGACCGGTTCAGGACGGCGCCGGCAGGGCCCACCATGGGACGAGGGCCGCCCGAGTCACTGGAGGCGTGAGGACATGACCGTGCCGCTGCACCCCGCCACACCGGTCGGCTCCCAGGGCGCGATCGGACCGCCGACCGTGGCGGCGCTGTTCCTCGTCGTGACCGTGGACGAGGGCGGTGAGCAGGTCACCCGCGACCTGCTGGCGGACCTGTCCGGGTTGCGCCGCGGTGTGGGTTTCCGGGACCCGGAGGGACGGCTCTCCTGCGTCGCCGGCATCGGCTCGGCTGTCTGGAACCGGCTGTTCAGCCGGCCGCGACCGGCCGAGCTGCACGCCTTCCAGGAGGTGGCCGGCGCCCGGCACCGGGCGCCGGCGACCCCCGGTGACCTGCTGTTCCACCTCCGGGCGCAGCAGGCGGACCTGTGCTTCGAGCTCGGCGGGCAGATCATGGACCGGCTCGCGGGCGCGGTGACGCTGCAGGACGAGGTGTACGGGTTCAAGTACTTCGACGAGCGGGACCTGCTGGGCTTCGTCGACGGGACCGAGAACCCCGACAGCGACATCGCCAACGACGCGGTCTTCGTGGGCCAGGAGGACCCGCGCTTCGCCGGCAGCAGTTACGTGGTCGTGCAGAAGTACCTGCACGACCTGCGCGGCTGGAACGCGCTGAGCACCGAGGAGCAGGAACGGGCGATCGGGCGTACCAAGCTCACCGACATCGAGCTGCCCGACGACGTCCAGCCCAGCAACTCCCACGTCACGCTGAACACGATCGAGGAACCGGACGGCACCGTGCGGAAGATCGTCCGGGACAACATGCCCTTCGGCCGCGTCGGGCACGGCGAGTTCGGCACCTACTTCATCGGCTACGCCCGCAGCCCCGGTGTCATCGAGTTGATGCTGCGGCGGATGTTCATCGGCGAGCCTCCCGGCAACCACGACCGGGTGCTGGACTTCTCCACCGCGGCCACCGGCACCCTGTTCTTCGTCCCGACGGCCGAGTTCCTCGACGACCCGCCGCCCCCGCTGCCCTCCGCGGACGCGCCGGCCACGGCCGTGGGTGAGCGGCCGGCCTGAAGGCCCGGCCCCTTCCCGTCGGAGCCGGCGACCATCCTCACTGGCGACGGCGGGCCCCGACGTACTGCTGCGGCCAGGCCACGTCGTCCCCGAGGGCCCGGGCCGCGGTCCACGGCCAGTGCGGGTTGCGCAGCAGCTCCCGGGCCAGCATCACCGCATCCGCCGCCTGGTTGACCAGGATCTGGTCGGCCTGCTCGGGGGCGACGATCAACCCGACCGCGGACACCGGCAGGCCGGCGCCCTCCCGGATCGCGCGGGCGAAGGGCACCTGGTAGCCGGGCTCGACCTCGATCCGGGCCCCGGGAACCAGCCCGCCACTGGTCACGTCGATGAGGTCCACCCCGTGCGAGACCAGCCGGCGGGACAGTTCCACGGTCTCCTCGACGTCCCATCCGCCGGGTGACCAGTCGGTGGCCGAGAACCGCACGAACAGCGGCCGCTCCTCCGGCCACACCGCCCGCACGGCGTCCACCACCTGGATGAGGAAGCGGCTGCGTCCCTCGAGGTCCCCGCCGTAGTCGTCGGTGCGGTGGTTGGCCAGCGGCGAGAGGAACTGGTGCAGCAGGTAGCCGTGGGCACCGTGGATCTCGGCCACCGCGTAGCCGGCCTCCAGGGCACGCCCCGCCGCGTCGGCGAAGGCCTGCACCACCTCGTGGATCTCGTCGACGCTGAGCTCCTTGGGCGCCGGCCAGTCCCCGAAGGCCACCGGGGACGGGCCCTCCGTCTCCCACCCGCCCTGCCCGATCTCGACGTAGCCGTCGCCCACCCACGGCTGCTCGGTCGAGGCCTTGCGGCCGGCGTGCGCGAGTTGGATGCCGGGCACGGCGCCCTGCGCGCGGATGAAGGAGGTGATCGGCGCGTACGCGTCGGCCTGCCCGTCCTCCCAGATGCCGGCGTCGGCCGGCGTGATCCGGCCTTTCGGGGTGACCGAGGTGGCCTCCTGCATGACCAGCCCGGACCCGCCGCGGGCCAGGCCACCCAGGTGCACCAGGTGCCAGTCGTTCGGATAGCCCTCCACGGAGCTGTACTGGCACATCGGGGCGACCCACACCCGGTTGCGGAACGTCGTGCCGCGCAGCGTCAGCGGCGAGAAGAGGCGGCTCATCTGTCGATCCCGGCGATCGGTCCGGTGGCGCCGCGGCAAGGCGTCGGACGGTGCCCTACCCCGGGGGGTGCACGACACACGAGGACGGCGGCCGGGTGTCAGGTGCGGAATGAGCAGCCGCGACGTCGCGCCGGCCCACGGCTCAGGTCTCGGAGGGCGCGACCGCTGCTGCGAGCGCGGCGATCTCCTCTGCCTCGAGGCTGGCGAAGGGATGGTCGATGACGTAGAGCCAGCCGCCGTCGGGTTGGCGCCGGGCGACCTCGGCGGTCACGGCGGACATCGTTTCTCCTCCGGCGGTGAGCGTCCACTCGTTGCTCAGGACGGCCAGGTCCCCGGCCTCGATGGCGTAGCGACTCCGCAGCGTCATCTGACCGTTCATCGCCAGGATCTCCGCCCACTGCTGGCGGATGGCATCGGGGCCGGTCACCGTGGACCCGTCGAGGATGACCATGTGCGCGTCCGGGGCGTAGAGGGCCATGAGGCCGTCGAGGTCCTGGCTGTTGTGCCTCGCCTCGACCAGTGGGTGGATGTCTTCGAGGTTCACGCCGCGCGCCATGAGGCCGCCTCTTCCCAGCTCGGGGGAACCGCTCGGGGCGCCACGGTAGCGCTGGTCCTCCTCGAGCGGGATCGACGGCGGGACGGCGGGACGGCGTCCGGGCGTCACCTGATCGGGTGAACATCACTGTCCGATGGTCACAGTTCGTCCACAGGGCCTCGGCGGACGACGGGCCCATCCCCTTACAGTCACCGGACTCAATCGTTCCCATGGCTGCTCAGCGGGGGTGTCGTGTCGACTGCTCTGGACGTCGTGGACGGCGAGGTCCGCGAGCTGATCCGCCGGCGGGGCCTGGATCCGTTCACCGATCCGGCGCCGATCCGGTTGCTGGTGCGCGACGTGGTGGCCGACTACTCGGAGCGGTCGCTGTCCTCGGCGCTGCCGCCGATCGGTGACCCGGAGACCGTGGTCCGGGACGTGCTGGACCGGGTGGCCGGCTTCGGTCCGTTGCAGCGCTGGCTGGATGACCCCGAGGTGGAGGAGATCTGGGTCAACGAGCCGGGCCGGGTGTTCATTGCCCGGCGGGGCCGCAGTGAGCTGACGACGACGATCCTGGGCGCGGGGCAGCTGGCCGACCTGGTGGAGCGGATGCTGCGCACCTCGGGTCGACGGATCGACATGTCGACCCCGTTCGTCGACGCGATGATGCCCGACGGGTCCCGGCTCCATGTCGTGATCCCGGACATCACCCGGCGGCACATGGCGGTGAACATCCGCAAGTTCGTGCTGCAGGCGCACAGTCTCGACGAATTGGTGGCGCTGGGCACGCTGCCGGCACCGGTGGCCCGGTTCCTGGAGGCCGCCGTCGCCGCCGGGCTGAACATCCTGGTCTCCGGCGGAACGCAGGCCGGCAAGACGACCCTGCTGAACTGCCTGTGCGCGGCGATCCCGGCCCGGGAGCGGGTGATCACGGCAGAAGAGGTCTTCGAGCTGCGGGTCCCGCTGCCCGACGTCGTGTCGATGCAGACCCGCCAGCCCAACCTCGAGGGAGCGGGGGAGATCCCGCTGCGCCGGCTGGTGAAGGAGGCGCTGCGGATGCGACCTTCCCGGCTGGTGGTGGGGGAGGTGCGCCAGGAGGAGTGCCTGGATCTGCTGATCGCGCTGAACTCCGGGTTGCCCGGCATGTGCACGCTGCATGCCAACAGCGCCCGGGAGGCGGTGGTGAAAATGTGCACGCTGCCGCTGCTGGCCGGGGAGAACATCGGGCACGCGTTCGTCGTGCCTGTGCGCCTGCAGCACGATCTTGCGGTTGTTCTCCGCCATGTGCC
>JAOPWG010000080.1 GCA_025965775.1 Modestobacter sp.
CGGTGAGCACCGAGGAGTCGCCGCACCCGCCGAAGGCCTCCGAGCGGCCGTGCGCGAAGCGCGTCTCGCGGGCCACCACGTCCAGGTCGGCGTTGTAGGTGCCGACGTCGCAGGCGGTGAGGTAGCGGCCACCCAGGGCCTCGACGAACCGGCCGTAGGCGCGCAGGAGCGCCTCGGTCTTGTCGGTGCGCGGGTCGCCGATGATGACGCCCTTGCCCCCGCCGAGGTCCAGGCCGGCCAGGCTGTTCTTGTAGGCCATCGCCTTGGACAGGGCGAGCGCGTCGGTGACGGCGTCGGCCTCCGAGGCGTAGGGGAAGAAGCGGGTGCCGCCGAGCGCGGGGCCCAATGCGGTCGAGTAGACCGCGATCACCGCCCTGAGCCCGGAGGCCTCGTCGGAGCAGAAGACGACCTGTTCGTGCCCGGAGCCCATCACATCCACGTCGCGCAGCCTAGGCGCGGAGGTCAGGTGGGCAGACCCGCGGCCGCTGTCGGCGGCGCAGTGACGACGGCGGGGATGTGTGCTGGTCACGGCTCCTGCCGGGTACCGAGCCGGAACCGGTGAGCCCCGGGGACGGGGGCCCGGTCGCCGCGGCGGTGCCGGCGGCCGGTGTGCAGAGCGCCGTGGGTTTCAACTACCGGTACGCCCCCGCCGTCGCCGCTGCCCGGGAGCTGATCGCCGACGGCGATCGGCCGGGTCACGCACGGCCGGTTCCGGCTCCTCAGCGACTACGCGGCCGATCCGGACGGCGCGCTGACCTGGCGCTACCGGCGGGACCAGGGCGGGAGCGGGGTCCTCGGCGACCTGGCGTCGCACGGGGTGGACCTGGTCCGGCACCTGCTGGGCGAGATCTCCTCGGTCGTGGCGGACACGGCTGTCCTCCTGCCGGAGCGGATGCGTCCCACCGGTGCGACGTCCGGGCACGTCCGGGCCGTCGGCGGTGAGCTGGGGCAGTCGGCGGTGAGCTGGGGCAGGTGGAGAACGACGACTACGTCTCCTGCCTGCTGCGACTGGTCTCCGGCGCCCGGGTCGTGCTGGAGGCCAGCCGTGTCGCCGTCGGCGAGCAGAACAACTACGGCTTCGAGATCCACGGGACCACCGGCGCACTGTTCTGGGACTTCCGTCGGATGGGCGAGCTCGGGATCGGCCGCGGGGGTGCCCCGGCAGGACCAGCCGATGAGCACGGTCCACGTGGGGCCCGGTGCCGGGCGGTACGCCGCCTTCCAGCCCGGCTCGGCCTCGCCGATGAGCTATGACGACCTCAAGGTGATCGAGGCGCACGACGTCCTGAGCTGAGCCGGCCACGCCGCTCCGTGACCGACCCTGACCCGCCCGTGACCTCCACGTCGGCGCCCGGGGTCTCCCGCTGGGGGGCCGTGAAGAGGACTCTTGACGAGCTTTGTAGGCCATGTCACATTTCTTCATGTCACTATGTCCATACATTCGAACATCGACGAAGACGGGTCCCGCCCGAGCTGAACCGGTCAGACATTCCAGACCGGGCATGCCCGTGGTCCCGGCAGGGCCCGCGTCGACGAGGAGGTCACGCATGAGGAGCACCGGTAGATCGCTCGGGTCACTGGTGGCGGTCGCGGCGGCGGCCGTGACGCTGGCGGCGTGCAGCAGCCAAGGGGGGGCGCAGGGCGGTGGCGGCGCCTCCGGCAAGAGCTACACGATCGCCATGGTCACGCACGAGGCCCCGGGCGACACGTTCTGGGACAAGATCCGGAACGGGGCGGAGCAGGCCGCGAAGGACCACGGCATCACGCTCAAGTACTCCAACGACCCGGACGCCGGTAACCAGGCGACCCTGGTCCAGAACGCGGTCAGCAGCAAGGTGGACGGCATCGCGACCACCCTGCCCACGCCCGCCGCCATCGGGCCGGCCGCCCAGAAGGCCGTGCAGGCCGGGATCCCGGTCGTCGCCTTCAATGCCGGCAAGGACGCCTACAAGCAGTACGGCGCCGGGATGTACTTCGGCTCCGACGAGGACCTCGCCGGTCAGACCGTCGGCACGAAGATCGTGCAGCAGAGCCCCGGTGGCAAGACCGTCTGCGTGATCCAGGAGCAGGGCCAGGTCCAGCTCGAGGGCCGCTGCGCCGGGGTGAAGAAGACCGATCCCAGCAGTGAGGTGCTCTACGTCAACGGCCGGGACCTCCCGTCGGTCCAGCAGACCATCGGTGCCAAGTTGCAGCAGGACAGGTCGATCACCGACGTCGTGACGCTCGGCGCCGACATCGCCCTCGCGGCCCAGAAGGCCGTCGCCGACTCGGGCAGCCAGGCAAAGATCGCGACCTTCGACCTCAATGCCGACGTCGCCCAGCAGATCCAGAACGGCGGGATCAACTTCTCGGTCGATCAGCAGCCCTACGTCCAGGGCTACATGGCCGTGACCGCGCTCTGGCTCAACCTGACCAACGGCAACGACATCGGAGGCGGCGGGCCGGTCCTGACCGGACCGTCCATCGTCGACCAGAGCAACATCGGCCCGATCGTCGCGTACACCAAGAACAACACCCGGTAGTCCCGCTCGCGGGGGGCCGGGTCCGAGTCCGGCTCCCCTCCTTCCTCACGCCCCCTGGAGCAGGCTCATGAGCTCGTCCGTGGCGACACAACCCCCCGAACAATCGGCACCGCCCACACCGACCGCGCCAGCTCGGCAGCAACGATCACTGGTGGCCCGCACCCTGGGCCGCCCCGAGGTGGGCGCCCTGGTCGCGGCGATCGCGATCTTCTGCTTCTTCTACGCGATCGCCCCGCCGTTCCGCACGCTGCCGGCCATCGCGACCGTCCTCTACTCCAGCTCGACCATCGGCATCGTGGCGGTCGGCGTGGCCCTGCTGATGATCGGCGGGGAGTTCGACCTGTCGGCCGGCGTCTCGGTCATCAGTGCGGCCCTGGCCGCGGCCATGATCACCTTCCAGTTCAGCCTGAACATGTGGGTCGGCGTCATCGTCAGCCTGGTGGTGGCTCTCGCCATCGGCTTCATCAACGGCTACCTGGTGATGCGGACCGGGATCCCGAGCTTCCTCATCACGCTGAGCACCTTCTTCGTCCTGCAGGGGCTCAACCTCGGCGTGACAAAACTGGTCACCGGGACGGTCGCCACCCCCAACGTCAGCCAGCTCGACGGGTTCGGTTCGGCGCACGCGATCTTCGCCTCGGACGTCAACCTAGGGTTCGCGACGGTCAAGGTGACGGTCCTCTGGTGGCTGCTGTTCGTCGTGGTCGGTACGTGGCTTCTGCTGCGTACCCGGACCGGCAACTGGATCACGGCGTCCGGCGGCAACCAGGCCAGCGCCCGGGCGGTCGGTGTGCCCGTGCCCAAGGTGAAGATCGGCCTGTTCATGGGGGTGGCCTTCCTGGCCTGGTTCCTCGGGATGCACCTGCTGTTCAACTTCAACACCGTGCAGTCCGGCCTCGGCGTGGGCAACGAGTTCATCTACATCATCGCCTCGGTGGTCGGCGGTGCTCTGCTCACCGGCGGCTACGGGTCGGCGGTGGGCTCGGCGCTCGGCGCGGTCATCTTCGGCATGACCACCCAGGGCATCGTCTACGCCGGCTGGGACCCCAACTGGTTCAAGACCTTCCTCGGCGTGATGCTGCTCATGGCTGTCCTGGTCAACCTGTACGTGAAGAACTACGCCGCCGGGAGGAAGTGACATGACCGACACGATCGCCGAGCACGCGGCAGCGGATCTGAAAAAGGGTGCCTCCCTCGTCGAGATGGAGGGCGTGGGGAAGGCGTACGGGGCCATCCGCGCCCTCGAGGGCGTCAACCTGCGGGTCAACGCAGGAGAGGTGACCTGCGTCCTGGGCGACAACGGCGCCGGCAAGTCGACGCTCATCAAGATCATTTCAGGGTTGCATCCGCACTCGGAGGGCTCGCTGACGGTGGACGGACGCGAGGTGCACTTCTCCTCGCCCCGCGAGGCGCTCGACTCCGGGATCGCGACGGTCTACCAGGACCTCGCGGTGGTCGGCCTGATGGAGGTCTGGCGGAACTTCTTCCTCGGGTCGGAGATGCGCAAGGGCAGGTACCCCATGGCCCCCTTGGACATCAAGGGCATGCGGGAGATCGCCGACCGTGAGCTCCAGAAGATGGGTATCCACGTCAAGGACATCAACCAGCCCATCGGCACCCTGTCGGGTGGTCAGCGGCAGTGCGTCGCGATCGCCCGGGCGGTGTACTTCGGCGCCCGGGTGCTCATCCTGGACGAACCCACCGCGGCGCTCGGGGTGAAGCAGTCCGGCGTCGTGCTGAAGTACACCGCGGCCGCCCGGGACGCCGGCCTTGGCGTCGTCTTCATCACCCACAACCCGCACCACGCGTACCTGGTCGGGGACCACTTCATCATCCTCAAGCTCGGTCGCCGGGTGCTGGACAAGAAGCGCTCCGAGGTGACCCTGGAGGAGCTCACCGCGGAGATGGCCGGCGGCCAGGAACTCGCCGAGCTGTCCCACGAACTGAAGCGGTGACCGTCAGCTCCCCTCGGATCGCACGTCCGACCGGCGGGAGCGGGCACGCCGTCCGACCCACGCTGCTGCCCCGTCTGCCCGTCCAGGACGGGGCAGTCGGCCGACCTGCCGCTGGTCCCTCGGGAGCCGGGGCGGCCGCAGCCCGGTGCGGCACCTCCGCCGCCGGGCCGGTACCGACGGCGTCCCCCGCGCAACCCCGGCTCGCCATCGCCGGCCGCTCCTCGAGCCTGCCCGCGGTTGCCTGGGCGCCCGATCGAGAGTCCGGCGGGCGCAGCGGAGACCGTCGTCCGAGATGACCGAGATGACCGAGGAGACATGGTGACCAGCGCGCCGACGGCAATGGAGTACGACCCGTTCAGTGCCGAGTTCCAAGCCGATCCGTTCCCGGTCTACCGGTGGATGCAGGACGAGGCCCCCGTCTTCCACAGCCAGAAGTGGGGTTGGTGGGCGCTGTCCCGGTTCGAGGACGTCCGGGCGGCGGTCACGGACCCGGCCACCTTCCTCAGCTACGAGGGAATAGACATCGATGACACCGCCAAGGACCAGAGTGGCCCGGGGTTCCTGCCGGACATCGACAACCCCCGCCACGACCAGGTCCGCAGGATCGTGCAGCCGCACTTCCTGCCGCGCCGGATCGCCGCGCAGGACGCGAACATCCGCGAGGTGGTGCGCGGCCTGATCGCGTCGTGGCCGGACCGGGACGAGGTGGACCTGGCTCAGGAGCTGGCCTGGCCGATGCCCAACGAGGTGTTCTTCGACGTGCTCGGCCTGCCCAGCGCCCGGGAGGAGGGGCGGGAGCAGTTGGAGCGGTGGATCCACGAGCTCAAGGACCGCCGTCCTGACGACGCTCGGCTGACCCCGGTGGCGAAGGCGGCGACGGCCGGCATCCAGGACTACTTCATCCAGTTGCTCGAAGAGCGCCGGCGGCATCCCCGCCAGGACCTCGTCACCCACATCGTGCAGGCCGACATCGACGGGGTGCCCTTCGCCGATGAACACCTCGAGCCCGCCTCGGAGGTCCTCGGCCTGATGATGGTGCTCTTCCTGGGCGGCGTGGAGAGCACGGCCGGCCTCACCGGCACGCTGTTCAAGCTGCTCGCCGAGAACCCGGATCAGCGCGCCCTCCTGCAGCGCGACCCCTCGCTGATCCCGGCCGCCATCGAGGAGACGATCCGGTACGCGACTCCGCTGCAACTGGCCGGTCGCACGACCTCGCGGGAGGTCACCCTGCATGGCGTGACGATCCCGGCCGGCGGGCGGCTGGTGCTGGTCTACGGCGCCGCGAACCGCGACCCGCGCCAGTTCCCGGACCCCGACACCTTTGACCTGAACCGTGGGCGGATGCGCCACCTCGGCTTCGGTGAGGGCCGCCACGGCTGCCTCGGTGCCCCGCTGGCCCGGCGGGAGGTCGCGATCGCGGCCGAGGAGGCACTGCCGATCCTCGGTGACTACGCGCTCGCCGGGCCGCCCGTGCGCTACCCGACCACGCCCAACATGTACGTCTGGTCCCACCTACCGCTCTCCCTGCGCGCGTGACCGGCGGAGGCGTGGCCTTCCGGCCGGTCGGAGTGGCCGTGATCGGAACGGGGCGGATGGGCTCGTTCCACGCCGAGACCCTCAGCCGCCGGCTGCCGCAGGTGCTGGTCGCTGTGGCCGACCCGGCGCGGGATGCCGCGGAACGGCTGGCCGAGGCGCTCGGGGCTCCCCGGGCGTACACCGACCCGGCCCAGTTGTGGGACGACCCAGCGGTCGACGCGGTGGTGATCGCCGCACCGGCACGCGCGCACGCCGACCTGGTGGTCGCCGCCGCGTTCGCCGGCGAGCACGTGTTCTGCGAGAAACCGATGGCGGTCAGCCTCGCCGACGCCGCTCGGACGATCGATGCGGCCCGCGCCTCGGGCGTCGTGCCGCAGGTGGGCTCCGACCGGCGGTTCGCGGCCGACTGGCGGGCTGCCGCGCACTGCTGGACGCCGGGACCCTGGGCACCCCACGGCTGTTGCGGTCGCTGACCCGCGACCCCGGCGGGTTCGACCCCGCCCGGGTGCCGCCGGACACGATCTTCCTGGAGACGTTGATCCACGACTTCGACACCCTGCGCTTCCTGAACCCCGGTACCGGGGCGGTCGAGGTCTTCGCCACTGCCGACGCGCTCGTCGAGCCGGGCTGGCGGGACCGAGGCCTCCTCGACACCGCCGTCGTGGTCGTCCGCTTCGACAACGGGGCGGTGGGCACGGCGGAAGCCTGCTTCGAGGCCGCCTACGGCTACGACGTCCGTGGTGAGGTCCTCGGGTCCGGTGGCATGGCCACCATGGGCGACGGCCGGCGCACCGGGATGGCTTCTCCGGTGCCGCGGCCGGACGGAGGAGACCGTGCGCGGGGACCAGGAGCTGTTCCGGGACGCCTACACCGCCGAACTCGCGGCCTTCGTCGAGGCGGTGCGCACCGGTACGGCGGCGCCGGTCACCGGCCAGGACGCCCGGGCGGCGCTGGCGATCGCCCTGGCTGCGGCGGAGTCCGTCCGGGGCGGTGGCCCGGTGTGGCTCGACGGGCCGGAGAGGGGCGTGCGGTGTCACCTTCGGTCCCGGACGACGCTCGGAGCGGTCAGCTGCGGCCGGCCACGATGGGCGACATCGCCGCCGCGACGTGACCGCCGAGTGGGCCAAGCTGCTCGCCCGCGCCGTCACCGCCGAGCAGCAGGCGTGGGCGGCCACAGTCGACGACCGCCGACAGCGGCCTCGCGCTTGGCTGCTGAACGAGGCGCCGAGCGTCCTGCTCGACGGGTCGCGGACGTACTCGCTACCCAAGCACCCGTTCCGCCGCGCAAGACCAGTTAGTGCTGCGTCCGGCACCGTTCGCCCTGAGCGGCCCATCAGGGCGAAGGGCGGAGTGCGCTTCGAATAGGAGCGACTCGGTCACACTGCTGGTACGGCACGACGCCGGGCCGGCCGTTCCAGCTCGCCCCTGGACGCCCGTGGACGGCTTGACCTCTTCTTGCTGGCTGAGTACGCGACTCGCCCCGGCGACGGCTTCGCTCAACTGCCGCCTTGTCAGCTGGGCAGATCGGTCGGCTCAACGCCTGGATCGAGCGGTACGAGGACGCCTTCGGCGAGCTTGATCAGGAAGCCTGGCTCGATGAAGGCGCCGAACTCGCTCGGGGATGTCCAAGCTGAGCCGAGGTCGCCGGTGCGAACGTTCCGAGTCATCTCCTGACACGACCCCTCGTGCAACGCGAGGCACGGCAGCTCAAACCGACTGGCTGACCGCAGCGTGCGCGCGGACTGCCTTGACGGCGTGACTGGCTGGCCCCAGGCTGGGACGGCCGCGTCGCCCGTGCTGAATGTGACGCTGTTCCAGCCATCTGTAGAGGGGGGACCTCTCGTTCGGCTGTTCCCCGCCTTGACGTCATGCCGATGGCCCTGCTCGTGCGGGGCCGTCGGGGCGGCATGGTGGCGGTGGGAGGGCGGCCTGCTTGCCATAGCGCGTTGATCGCTCGGGCCGTACCCAGGGCAGCTCGCGATGATGGACTGCACCCCAGGTGTGGCGGCGCCCCCGTCGGCTCGGGCTCGGTACAGGGCCGCTCAACGGGCGGCCCCGACTGGAGCAGCACATGGCCACCGACAAGCCCAATGTCCTCCTGATCATGGCCGACGACGTCGGCTGGTTCGACGTGGGTGCCTATCACCGCGGACTCATGGGAACCAGGACGCCGAACATCGACCGCATCGCCGCTGAGGGCGCCCTGCTCACCGACAACTACGCGCAGGCCAGTTGCACGGCGGGGCGCTCGGCGTTCATCACCGGCCAGATGCCCGTACGCACCGGTCTGACGACGGTGGGCATGCCGGGTGCGAAGCAGGGGCTCCAGTCCGAGGACCCGACCCTGGCCGAACTGCTCAGGCCGGAGGGCTACGCGACCGCCCAGATCGGGAAGAACCACCTCGGTGACCGCAACGAGTTCCTGCCCACCGTCCACGGCTTCGATGAGTTCTACGGCAACCTGTACCACCTGAACGCCGAGGAGGAGCCCGAGCAGCCCGACTACCCCAGGGACCTGCCGATCTTCCAGCAGCTGTTCGGTCCGCGTGGGGTCTTGGAGTGCAAGGCAACCGAGGTGGACGACCCGACCGAGGACGAACGCTTCGGCCGGGTGGGCAAGCAGACCATCATCGACACCGGCCCGCTGACCCGGAAGCGGATGGAGACCGTCGAGGACGATCTACTCGCGCACTCGTTGGACTTCATCGACCGCGCGGACGGTGCTGGCAAGCCGTTCCTGCTCTGGCACAACACCACCCGCATGCACGTGTGGACGCGGCTGTCGGACCGGTGGCAGGACAAGACCGGCCTGGGCGTGTACGCCGACGGCATGGCCGAGCTCGACTGGGTGGTCGGCGAATTGCTCGCCAAGCTGGACGAGCGGGGCATCGCCGACAACACCGTGGTCATCTTCGCGACCGACAACGGCGCGGAGAAGTTCAGCTGGCCCGACGGTGGCACGTCGCCGTTCCGAGGTGAGAAGGGCCTGGGCTGGGAAGGCGGCTTCCGGGCGCCGTTGCTGATCCGCTGGCCCGGCAGGATTCCGGCCGGCCAGGTCCTCAACGGCATCATGTCGCTGGAGGACGTGGTACCGACCGTCCTGGCCG
>JAOPWG010000096.1 GCA_025965775.1 Modestobacter sp.
GCCGCCGCCCCCCGAGGCGCTGCTCCGGGCGTTCGGCCCCCCGGGCCCGGCACGTGGCCTGCAGGACCCGCCCGGTGGCCGTCCCGGTGCCCGCCGCACGGCCGCTGGTCCCTGGTGGAAGCCCGACGCCCGCAGCGACCCGTGGCGCGATCCGAGCGCCCCTGCGGCGCTCGGTGCCCCCGCGGTCTACGACGAGGACGCGCAGCCCGGACCGGTCGTCGTCGATGCCCGCGGCCGCCGGAAACTGCGCCTGCGCGACCTGTCGATCCGGCTCGCCGTCCTGGGGGTCCTGGCGACGCTGCTGGTGGGTGCCGTCGGCGGCGGCGTCGGCTGGTTGCTGACCCGCACCGCTGAGGAGAGCCCTCTTCTGACGCCGGGCACCCAGCTCTCCGAGGTCGAGCCGGGCATCACCCGCGAGCCGGGTTCGGTGGCCGACATCGCCGCAGACGTCACACCTGCCGTCGTCTCCATCGAGGTGCGGGTCGGCCAGGCGGGGGCGACCGGCTCCGGCGTCGTCATCGAGGGCGAGAACGGCTACATCGTGACCAACAACCACGTCGTCTCAGGAGCCGACGACGTGGAGGGGGCCGAGATCCGGGCCGTCTTCTCCGACGGCAGCGGTTCGGCGGCGCGCATCGTCGGGCGTGACCCGGCCAGCGACGTCGCCGTCCTCAAGGTGGAGAAGCCCGGCCTGCTCACCGCGTCGCTCGGCAACTCCGACGAGGTCGTCGTGGGTGACCCGGTCGTGGCGATCGGCTCCCCGCTGGGCCTGGCCGGCACGGTGACCACCGGCATCATCAGCGCCCTGGAGCGGCCGGTGCGGCTCTCCGGTGAGGGCAGCGACACGAACGCGGTCATCAGCGCCCTGCAGACCGACGCCCCGATCAACCCCGGCAACTCCGGCGGTGCGCTGGTCGACGGGACGGGTGCGGTCATCGGCATCAACACGGCCATCGCCTCCCTCGGGGGCAACGGCACCGCGGGCGGCTCCATCGGGCTCGGGTTCGCCATCCCGATCAACACCGTCCGCGACATCGCCGAGCAGCTCATCACCACCGGTCAGGCCGTGCACGCCTCGCTGGGCGTGAACGCGCGGTCGGTCACCGACGGAGCGCGCGACGGCGCGCTGGTCCTCAACGTCGAGCCGGGCAGTCCCGCCGCCGACGCCGGCATCCAGGCCGAGGACGTCGTCATCGCGGTCGAAGGGGAGCGGGTCGGCAGCTCGGAGGAGCTGGTCGTCGCCGTCGACGCGCACGATCCCGGGGACAAGGTCACCGTGGAGATCGTCCGCGGCGGCCGGTCACGGAACGTCGAGGCCACGCTCGAGTCCGCCTAGCGGCCCCGTGCCGGGTTCCCCCCGCGAGCCGGCGAGGGGTGGGGGCAGCGTGACTACGCTCGAGGGGTCGCGCGTGCGGCCCGGAGGTCAGGAGCGGCGGTGTTCAGCTCGATCGGGTGGGGAGAGGTCGTCGTCCTGGCGCTCGCCGCTCTGTTCATCTTCGGCCCCGAGCGGCTGCCCCACCTCGCCAAGGACGCGGCCCAGGGGCTCAAGCGGGTGCGGTCGGCGATCACCGGCGTCCGCGAGCAGATGAACGACACGCTGGGGGACGACCTGGCGGAACTGCGCGAGCTGGACCTGCGCAAGTACCACCCGCGCACCTTCCTCCGCGACCAGTTGTTCGGGGACGACGACGCTTCGCAGGTGACGAAGGCCGCTGCCCCGGGACCGGCCGCCGCACGGCCGCGCGACCACGCCACGCCGCCCCCGTTCGACCCGGACGCGACCTAGCCCGAACCGCACTGTGGGGGTGTAGCCCGTGCTCCCCGGGTCCTGCAGGACCCCGGTTGCACGAGGAACACCCCCACAGCGGGGACGACTCGGGTCAGCGGCGCACCGGCGTCAGGCCCAGCGACATCCCGGAGAGGCCTCGCTGACGCGTGGCGAGACCGTCGGCGATCTTCTCCAGCGCCTGCGCGGCAGGGGAGTCGGGCTCCGCGAGCACGATCGGCGCACCGGCGTCGCCGGCCTCGCGCAGCCGCGTGTCGAGCGGGATCTGCCCCAGCAGCGGCACGCGGGCACCGAGGGTGCGGGTCAGCGCGTCGGAGACGGCCTGACCACCGCCGGACCCGAAGATCTCCATCCGGGTGCCGTCGGGCATGTCCAGCCAGGACATGTTCTCGACGACGCCGACCACCTGCTGGTGGGTCTGGGTGGCGATCGCCCCGGCCCGTTCGGCCACCTCGGCGGCGGCGAGCTGTGGCGTCGTCACCACGAGGATCTCGGCGTTGGGCACCAGCTGGGCCACCGAGATCGCGACGTCACCGGTACCCGGCGGGAGGTCCATGAGCAGGACGTCGAGGTCGCCCCACCACACGTCGGCGAGGAACTGCTGCAGCGCCCGGTGCAGCATCGGCCCGCGCCACACGACCGGGGTGTTGCCCGGGGTGAACATGCCGATCGAGATGACCTTCACGCCGTAGGACTGCGGCGGCATGATCATGTTGTCGACCTGGGTGGGCTTGTCGTCGACGCCGAGCATCCGGGGCACCGAGTGGCCGTAGATGTCGGCGTCCACGACGCCGACCGACAGGCCGCGCCTGGCCAGCGACGCGGCCAGGTTCACCGTCACGCTGGACTTGCCGACGCCGCCCTTGCCGGAGGCGACGGCGTAGACCCGGGTCAGGGAGCCGGGCTGCGCGAAGGGGATGACCGGGTCGGCCGCGTCGGTGCCACGGACGGTCTTGCGCAGCTCGGTGCGCTGCTCGTCGCTCATCACGTCCAGGCCTACCTGCACCGAGGTCACGCCGGGGACGGCGGCGACGGCCTGGGTGACCCGGTTGGTGATCGTCTCGCGCATCGGGCAGCCGGCGACGGTCAGGTAGACCTCGACGCGCACGGCACCCGGGTCGCCACCGACCCCGATCTGCACGTCCTTGACCATGCCCAGTTCGGGGAGCGGACGGTTGATCTCGGGGTCCTGGACGGTCGCCAGGGCCGCGTTCACGGCGTCGAGCGCCGGTGATCCGGTCAGCGTGTCGGACATGCGGGATGTGTCTCCTTCGACGGGGAACCCACGGCCGGCGGTCCACCGACCGGCAGCCGACCACGCGTGGGCGCCTTCACTGTACGGCGGTCGCGTGAACGGCTCCGGGCCGCGGCTGTGAGGCGCGGCAGCCCCGCGGATACCTCCGCGTGCGCGTGCGGGCGTTGCCTAGGGTCGTCCGGGTGTCCACAGCTGCCGCCGCCCGTTCCGCGACGTTGCGGGACGCCGTCGGCCTCGGCATGGCCGTCGGTATGTACGGCGTGGCGTTCGGTGCAGCCGCGGTCGGCGCTGGGCTGGACCCGTGGCAGGCGCTGGCGATGTCGGCACTGATGTTCACCGGCGCCTCGCAGTTCGCGCTGGTCGGTGTGCTCGGCGCCGGCGGGGGAGCACTGGCCGCCGTCGGCAGCGCGCTGCTGCTCGGCAGTCGCAACACCGTCTACGGCGTCCGGCTCGCGCCGCTACTGGCCCCGCGCGGGTGGCTGCGCCGGACGGCCGCGGCCCACTGGGTGATCGACGAGACGACGGCGATGGCGGTCGCGGCACCCGACCGGGAGCTGGGGCGCCTGGCCTTCTGGGTCACCGGCGCGACCATCTACCTGGGCTGGAATGCCACCACGCTGGTCGGTGCGCTAGGTGCCGGGGCACTGGGGGAGACGGCGCAGGCCGCCCTGGACTCGATCGTCCCCGCGGCCTTCCTGGCGCTGCTGTGGCCGCGGCTGCGGCGCACGGCCGCCCATCCGCGCGTCCAGCGGCGGGTCGCCCTCGGCGGCGCCGTCGTGGCGCTGGCGATGACCCCGGTCGTGCCGGCCGGTGTCCAGGTCGTGCTGGCCGTCGTCGCGGTCGTGCTGGCCGGCCGGCCGCGCCGCACCGGTGGGGAGGGGGCGGCGTGAGCAACAGCGCGCTGTGGGCGGTGGTCCTCGCCGGGTCGCTGGGCTGCTACCTGCTCAAGCTGGCCGGCCTGTCCGTGCCCGCGGCCTGGGTGGAGCGGCCCTGGGTCACCCGCGTCGTGGAGTTCGTGCCGGCCGCCCTGCTGGCGGCGCTGGTCGCAGTGCAGGCCGCGACCTCGGGCAGCCGGCTGGTGGTCGACGGGCGGCTGGTCGGGCTGGCGGTCGCCGCCGTGGCGCTCGCCCTGCGGGCGCCGTTCATCGTCGTCCTGGTGCTGGCCGGCGCGGCCGGCGCGCTCGTGCACCTGCTGGCCGGCTGACCGGGCGGTCGCGCCGGCCGGGTGAATGTCCCGCGCTCACCCGGAAAGGGTGGTCGTGACAATGGACCCGCGCCACAATGGTCAGGAACGGCGGGATTGCGACTTCTCGGCTCCCCCGGCGCATTTCCCGAGTCGGCCGGCGGTGACTATGCCCGGTGCGGGGTCGTCGCGGCCGGGAATGAGGCTCTCCACCCGGCTGTGGGTCATCCGCATTTCCTCCGTTCCGAAAACTGTTCCCTTCGACGTGGTCGCGGCTTACAGTCGCCCCTCGTCGCCGATCCGTGGCGGTGTGCACTTCGGGGGAGACCGGATGTACTGCTCGTGCCCGGTCTCGGAAACGTGAAGGTGACCGTTCGATGAGTGTTGAGACCACCACCGGGGCGACCGTCCCCGGGATGGACCGCGCCGACCGCTCCGACCGCCGGGGATGAGCGACCCGACGTCGGTGCCCGCAGCCAGCAGTCCGCCCCTCGACATCTCCGTCGTCGTCCCCACCCGCAACGCCGAGTCGCTCATCGAGGACTGTCTCGCGTCGATCCAGCGGGCGAACCCGCGCGAGATCATCGTCGTGGACGGCGTGTCCACCGACCGCACCGTGGAGATCGCGCGCCGGTACGGCGCGATCGTGCTCTCCGATGAGGGCCGGGGGCTCCCGATGGCGCGCCGGATGGGCGCCGAGACGGCGTCGTCCCAGCAGGTGGCGCTCGTCGACGTCGACGTGCGCCTGGGGCAGGGAGACCTCCAGCGACTGCTCGAGGAGTTCCGCGCGGAGGGGTACACAGCGCTGCAGGCCGGCCTGCACAGCGTCTCCGGCTCCGGGTACTGGGGCCGCGCCCTGGCCGACCACCATCGCACCGGCCGGTCGAAGAACTGGTTCGGCGTCGTGGCCACCATCTTCGAGCGTGACGTGCTGCTGGAGCACGGCTTCGACGACCGGTTCCTCTCCGGGGAGGACATCGACCTCCGGTGGCGCCTGCAGAACGCGGGGGCCAAGATCGGCGTCTCGCGGCGCACGGTCGTCGAGCACCGCTTCGAGGACTCCTGGGAGTTCGCCAAGGGCCAGTTCGTGGCCGACGGGCACGGTCTCGGGCGCATGGTGAGCAACCACGGCCCCCGCGCCATGGTGCTGCTCGGCCTGCCGGCGGCCGGTGCCGTGCGGGGCATCGCGCTGAGCCTCGCGCGGCGCCAGCCGCGGTGGATCCCCTACTACCTGGTCTACGCGGTCTACAACTACCTGGCGATGGCCGGCGAACTGGCCGGGCAGGTGAAACGGTCCCGGCGGGCGCGCGTCGCCCGTCCGTCCACGTGATAGGACGCGCCGTCTCGCGCGTCGCACTCGTCGGGCCCGCCGTCCGCGGCTGGCGTCGGCCGGGCGTGCTCGGCGCCGAGGCGACGGCGGCTCCGCTGCCGTCGGCGGTCAACTCCCTGGCCCTCATCGTGGCCAAGGTCGGGGCCATGGGGCTGGGTGGGCTGTTCTGGCTCCTCGCGGCCCGCATCGCCTCGCCGACCGAGGTCGGCCTCGCCGCGGGCGCCGTCTCGGCCATGATGCTGTGCACGCAGGTGGCGATCCTCGGGTTCGGCTCGGCGGTCATCCTGCACATGCGGAGCAACCAGGAGCGGCTGTCGGCCCTGCTGAACTCGGCGCTCGTTCTCGTCGTGGGCGCGAGCGCGGCCCTGTCGGTGGGCTTCATCGCCATCGCCGGCGCCGTCCTGGGTCAGCTCGACGTGGTCGCGCACTCGGTCGTGTTCGCGGTCCTCTTCGTGGTGGCCGGGGTCTGCGGGACCGTCGGCATCCTGCTCGACCAGACCAACACCGCCCTGCGACGTGGCGACCAGGCGCTCGTCCGCAACGTCGCGTTCGGTGCCGTGACACTGGTCGGCCTCGTCGTCATGGCGCTGTTGTCCACCACAGTGTCGGCGACGGGCCTGTTCGTCCCGTGGGCCGTCGGCGGCGCGCTCGCCACCGTCATCGGGCTGCGGCAGCTGCGCCGGTCGGTCCAGGGATACCGGCCGCGCGCGTCCATCGACCTCCCGCTCGGCCGCCGCCTGGTCCGCTCGGCGCTGCCCAACTACGTGCTGACGCTGGCCGACCGGGCACCGGCGCTCGTCCTCCCGATCATCATCACCGAACTGCTGTCACCGGGCGCCAACGCGACCTGGTACGGGGTGTGGATGATGGCCTTCGTCGTCTACACGATCCCGGTCCAGATCGGCCTCACGGTCTTCTCCGAGATCGCCCGCGACCCCGCGTCCGAGGCGCGGGCGGTACGGCGCGGCGTCCGGACCTCCCTCGCCTTCGCCCTGCCCCTCGCCGGCGTCGTCGCCCTGGGGGCCCAGCCGCTGCTCGGTCTGCTCGGCGAGCACTACGCTGCCGGCGGCGTCACGCCGTTGCGCATCCTGGTGCTCGGCCTGGTCCCGATCACGTTCGTGCAGGCCTACTTCGCCTCCGCGCGAGCACGGGGACGGCTGAGGGAGGCCACCGCCGTGGCCGTGTCCAGCGCGCTGGTCTCGGTGGCCGCGGTCGCAGCGGTCGCCGCCGCGACCGGCGGCCTGACCGCCATCGCGCTGGCCTGGTTCGCCGCGCAGGTCCCCACCGCGCTGTGGTCAGCCTGGCGGCTGCGCGCCACCGCCACCGGAAGGGCCATCACCGCCACGAAGGGAGGAACCATGAGCACCGCAGGCGCCACGGTGACCGGAGACACCCCGGCACCCGGAGCAGTGGACCCGGCGGGAGAGGCGGTGCACCCGCCCGGCCGGCCGGGCGGCCCCGGGCTCGCCGACCGGGCAGGTGTGCTGGTGCCCTGGCTGCTGCCCCTGGCCGCCCTCGTCATCGCCTGGGTGGCCCTCCGAGGGGCGGACGCCTCGGGGATCACCGACCTCGGTCTGGTCTCCGTGCTGCCGATCGGCTACTACCTGGCGCTCGCCGTCCTGGCTGCCGGTTTCGTGCTCGCCCTACGCGGCCGCGAGCGGACACCGCTCCTGGTGCTGCAGATGGTGGCCGCCATCGTCCTGCTGTACTGCGTGGTCCTGCCGTTCGAGCAGGAACCGAGCTTCAACGTCGTCTACCGGCACGCGGGGATCATCGACCATCTGCTCACCGGTGGTCCTCTCGACGCCAGCATCGACGCCTACTTCAACTGGCCCGGCTTCTTCATCCTCGGTGAGTTCGTCGTCGACCTCACCGGCCTGCACGGCGCCCTGCCCATGGCCTCGTACGCGCCGCTGGTGTTCAACCTCCTCGCGCTGCCTGCCCTGGTGGTCATCGCGAAGGCGGCCACGTCCGACTGGCGCACCGCCTGGATCGGCGTGTGGGTCTTCTACCTGACCAACTGGGTGGGGCAGGACTACTTCTCTCCGCAGGCCTATGCCTACGTGCTCTACCTGACCCTCGCGGTGGCGATGCTCACCACCCTGTCCGCCCGCGTCGACGCCCCGCAGCGCTGGTGGCGTCGATCGGTCGCGGCGCGTGTCCGGTCCGTCGGCCGGGCCGTGGGCGCCGCCGCCGAGCCGCAGGAGGTGCCAGGGCCGGCGGTGACCGGACGCGAGCGCGGCGGTGTCGTCCTGGCGTGCACGCTGCTGTTCGCCGCGATGGTCGCCGGTCACCAGCTCACCCCCTTCGCCTCCCTGTTGCTGGTCCTGACCCTGGTCGTGGCGCGGCGGACGTCGGCGCGGCTGCTGCCCCTGATCGGGTCCCTGCTGCTGGTGACATGGCTGGGCTTCATGGCCGCGGACTACCTCCGGGGCAGCGGCAGGGCGCTGTTGAGCGACGCGGTGAGCCTCGGGACCACCGTGTCGGCCAACGTGGGCGAGCGCGTCAACGGCAGCAGCGAGCACCTCGCCATCGTCTTCGTCCGGCTGGGCGTGACCGGTGTGCTGTGGCTGCTGGCCGCCGTCGGCATCGTGCGGATGCTCCGGCACGGACGCCCGGCGCCCAGCCATGCGCTCCTGGCGTTCGTCCCGCTCGTCCTCGTGCCGCTGCAGCCCTACGGCGGCGAGGTCCTGCTCCGGGCGTATCTGTTCGCCCTGCCCTTCATCGCGGTGCTCGTCGCCTGGGCGCTCTTCCCCGCGCTCGGTGCCGCATGGACGTGGCGGCGGAGCGCCGGGCTGCTGGTCGTCAGCTGTCTGCTCATGGGCGCGTTCATGTTCACCCGGTACGGCAACGAGCGGATCGCCCTGTTCACCTCGGCGGAGCGCGCGGCGACCACCTACGTCTACGCGCACGCCTCTCGCGGCGACGTGGTGGCGGCCGCCTCCTCGAACGTCGCCTGGCAGGACGTCGGCTACACCGACTACGACTACCAGCAACTCTCCCGGCTGGCCGACCCCGCGCCGGCCGGCGAGACGCCGGTCCAGCTCGCGGACCGGATCGCCGGCAACCTGCAGAACCGGAGCCGCGGCGCGGCGGCCTACCTGCTGATCACCCGCTCGCAGCTGGACTACGAGGAGATGACGGGCTCGCTGCCGTGGGGATCGGTCCGGGCCCTGGAGCAGGGCGCTCAGCAGTCCTCCCGGTTCCATCTCCTCTACGACAACCCCGACGCGATGGTCTTCGAAGTGAGGAAGGCGCCATGAACCGGCACGAGACCACGGCCCGGCTGGATCCCTGGCTGCGCCCCGCGCTCGTCGTCCTGCTGGCTCTGCTCGCCATCGCCTCGACCACCGGCGTAGCGGTCCCCGGTGCCCGGGTGGTGGCACTCCTGCTGTTCCTGGTGTTCGGTCCCGGGGTGGCGCTGGTGGGCCTCCTCGGCATCGCGGACCCCTGGCGGGAGCTGGCCCTGACCATCGGCGTGAGCCTCGCGGCCGACCTCGTGGTCGTCGGCGCGCTGGCCTACGGGGGCGCGTCCAGCTCCGGTGACGCCCTGGCCGTGCTCATCGGCATCGCGCTCCTGGGCTCGGCGGCCCAGCTGACCCTGACCGGGTTACGGCGACGCCGGGGGAGGGCGGCGCAGTGAGCGCGTTCCTGTCCGACCTGGCCCGCGGCGTGGCCCGGACGGCGCACGCCCCGTGGCTGCCCGGCTCGATGACGCTCGTCGTCCTCGGGCTGGCGCTGGTCCTGGCCGTGCACCGCGAGGTCGTGCGGGGTGCGCTGACCCCCGAGCGCGAGCAGCGGCTGAAGACGACGGCCGTGATCGTGGTGCCGCTGGTGGGGTGCGCGCTGCTGGCCGCCGGCGCCCGGTTGATCGACCTGGTCACATGAGGTCGTTCCGCGCCCACCGGCAGCGCATGGCCCTGCCGGTGCTGACCGTGCCGCCGTCCGCCGTGCCGGTCGCCGGCACCCGTTCCCCGGGAGGGGCCGCATGAGGGACGCCCTCGCCGACACCGTCCGCGCTCCCGCGGGCGGGAACCCGGCCGACGACCGCGGCAGGCACGGTGTGCTGCTGGCCGCCGTCGTCGCGATCGTCGGCGCCGAGGCGGTCGTCGCCTTCGTCGACCCGGTCGCCGGCGCGGTGGTCCACGCCGCGCTGTTGCTGGCGCTGCTGCTGCGCTGGGTGACCGCCGGCGATCTCGCCCTCCTGGTCCTCGCCCTCGTGCCGCTCGGCCGCGTGACGTCCCTGGCCCTGACGCCGGACGTCGCCGGCCCGGGCGCCTACCTGCTGACCGGCCTGCCGCTGCTGGTCGCCGTGGTGTGGACCGCCCGGGGCCTGGGCGCGCACCGGGAGCTCAGGTGGGGGCGTCCGGCCTGGATCGCGATCGCGGTCGCGCTGTGCGGGATCCCGCTGGGCCTGCTCGTGGACGCGGTCCTCGACCTGCCCGGCGCGACCGGGGGGACGGCCGCGGGCACCGCCGTCGTGGTCTTCGTGTTCGCCGGCGCCCTGGAGGAACTGCTCTTCCGCGGGCTGGTCCAGCGCGCGCTCACCGGACCGTTCGGGGTGTGGGGCGTCGTCCTCGCCGATCTGCTGTTCTCGGCCGCCTACCTGCCGACCCGTGATGTCGGGCTCGTCGCGGTGATGGCCGTCGCCGGCCTGGGCGCCGGGTTCTACGTGCGGCGGACCGGCGGGGTGGCCGCCGTCGCGATCGCGCACGGGCTGCTGGCCGCCGGGGCGCTGGCCGTGTGGCCGGCCCTGGGATGACCGAGCCGGCGCGCTCCCCCGGGGAGACCATCGCCGTCGTCGCGGACCTGCACCTGGCCGGCGGTGGCGACGACCCCTTCACCGAGGACGGCCGGTTCGCCGCGACCGTCGACGGGCTGCTCTCCGCGGCCAGCGGACGCCGGTTGCGGCTGGTGCTCCTCGGCGACACGGTCGACTTCCCGGCGGTCGGCCTCGAGGGACGGCGGGTGACACCCGCGACGCACCCCGGGGACGCGGTCGACAAGCTCCACCGGGTGCTCGCCGCCCATCCGGCGGTGCTCGACGCGCTGCGTCGTGTCGTCCGCGCCGGTCACCGCATCGACGCCGTGGCCGGCAACCACGACATGGAGCTCATGCTGCCGGACGTCCAGAGTTGTCTGCGGGATGCCGTCGGCGGGGGACCGGACGACGTGGCGGTGCACCCCTGGATGCTCTACGTCCCCGGCGTCGTCTACGCCGAGCACGGCCAGCAGCACCACGACGTCAACCGCTTCCCGGAGCTCGGTGCCGGCTGCCCACCCGTGGACCGGCGCCTCCGCGTCCCGGCGGGCTCCTACGTCGACGCGCTGGCGCATCTGCGGCGACGGCAACCGGACGCGTCGGCCCCCGCGCTGTTGGCGCAGGCGGCCCGCATGGGCCTCGGCTTGGCCGGCGGGCTCGTCCGGCTCAGCCGAGGCGAGCGTCACCGGGAGCACCGCGAGCGCCGGCTGGCGACCGCCCTCCCGGCTGCCCTGCCCCCCGCGGCGGTGCTGGGCATCGACCGGGTGGCGGCGGCGACACCCTCGTCGATCGCCCGCCGGGCAGCAGCGATGGCCACCGCTCGGCTCCGGGTTCCGGGAGCGGGGACGCCCGTCCCGTACATGCAGGCGGCTGCGCAGGCGGTGCACCACGTGCTCGACGCCGAGGGCTGCGCGGTGCCGTTCTACGTATTCGGGCACACCCACGTGGCCGTGGACGTGCCGCTCGTCGAGACGCCCACCGCCCGGTACCTGAACCCCGGCACCTGGTCGTCCATGACGCGTCGGGTGCCCGGCGGTGCCCGGCGGTTCGGCGTCGTCGTCATCGAGCGTGAACCGGGGGAGCCTCCGCGGGCGGAGCTGCGCGGCCCGACGTGAGGCCGAGGTGGGTGTCGAGCGCGTCCACCGATCGGCGTGCGCCCCAGGCGCGCGGGACGACGACCTCGGTCGCGGGCACGCCGGCCAGTGCCGCGGTGAGCGTCCGCTGCTCCGCGGCCAGGGCGGCATCGAGCGCCGCCGCCCACGCCCCGCCGACGTCGCGCGAGAGCCGGTCCCGCTGGTCGGCGAGGACCAGCCCGGCCTGCTCGACCACCCAGGCGGGATCGCGGGGGGTCGCGGTCAGGTCCTCCTGTGCCGCGCGGTCGACGACCACGAGGCGCCGCAGGGGGAGCGCCCCGTGTTCCACGGTGCCGCCGATCTCGGACGCGGGCACCGCCAGGGACGGCGCGATGTACCCGTGCGTCAGCCGGCGCACCCTGCCGCGGCGCACCAGCGCGGCGCGTGTCCCCGGCCGGAGCAGTGCCCACGCCTCCGGCGCGGTCTCCTGGATGTCGGGGTAGAAGCGCAGGCGGCGGGGATACCGCCAGACGCACCCGGCGGAGTCGAGGACCACCTGGTCGTCGCTCAGCACGGTCCGGCCGGCGGCGAGTGCCCGGGCGGTCAGCGTCGTCTTCCCGGCGCCGGACCGCCCGAGGAGCACGGTGGCGCCGTCCTCGGCGGCGAAGCCAGCGCTCGGCAGCGCCACTCTGCCCGCGCGGGCCAGCGCCACGGCGACCAGCGCCTCCACGAAGTAGCCCTGGACCAGGGACAGCGTGACGGAGGGGGGCCCACCGGCGAGGACGATGGACGCGCGCAGCGGGACGTCGTCGGGCGACCCCAGCGCGACCCGCCAGCGGGCGGTCTTGTGCCCGCCGACCAGCAGCGTCCCGCCGGGGAGCGGTTCGAGCCGGGTGCCGAACCGGATGGCGACCTCGACGTCCGGGGCGCCGTCCGGCGTCGGGTCGTCGCGTCCGGTGTGGGTGGGACCGGCCGGGGGCGCTGCCTGGCCGTATTCGGCGGCGAAGTGCCGGAGCACGCGGGCGGAGCCCCGCACGCGGAGCCGGACCGACCCGGCGAACACGTGGTCCGATGCGTGGTCGTTCACAGTGCCTCCCGCACGGCTCGCGCGACGCGGCCGGGGTCGACGGGGAAGGGTGCCCGGACCGACAGGACCCGCGCGCCGGCCAGCGCGCGTTCCAGGACGCGACGCTCCGCGGCGACGCCGCGCTCCCGTTCCTCCCCGGACAGCGAGGGGTCCGCGTACCGCCGGCGGTCCTGCAGCTGGTACCAGTCGTGACGCTCGTACGCGCCGGTCAGTGCCAGCCGGGCCGCGGCCCACGCCGGGTCGGCGTCGGTCACCGAGATCTCCGTGCCCGGCACCGTGGTCAGCAGGGCCACCGTCCCCAGCGGGATGCGCCGGGTCGGGTCGTCGGTCTGCCCGTAGGCGGTGCGGATCTCGCTCGGGCTCAGCGCGGCCCGGTCGACGATGCCGACGGCCCGCTCCGCGAGCGCCGCCACGGCACCCACCCGTCCCCCGCGCGAGCTGCGACGCCGCAGGGGCTGCGTCGCGCCGGCGGCGACACCTGCCACGGTCACCTGGGCGCGGGACGCGCGCGGGAGCGCCCCGGCCAGGCCGGGCAGGTGCGGCAGCACCCAGCGGCGTACCCCCACGTTGATGGGGAACGCCGACGCCGCACCGTCCGCGCCGACGAGGGTCCACTTGTCCGACACCCAGCGGGCCCCCTGCTCCATCAGCGCGAGCGCGGTCTCGGTCTTGCCGCTCTCGGACCAGCCGGCGACGAGCACCGCGCGACCGTCGACCTCCACCGCGGCGCTGTGCACGGCGACGGCATCGCGCCGCACAGCGGCCACCTGCAGCGCCGGGCGGACGACCGTGCGGAACAACTGCGCCAGCGGGAACCCGGGATCGCAGCGCAGCGTCAACTGCTCCCCGTCCGGCGAGGGCAGCAGCGTGCACGCGCGGGCGCCGGCCATCAGGCCGAGTGCCCGGCCGTCGTACCGGGTGGTCATGCCGTCCCGGGCCGGGTTCTGGACGTCGACCGCCCCGGCCGGCGCGGTCCCGTCGAACTCCAGGACGACGTCAGCCGGTCCGGACGCGTCGCCGGCCGGAAAGGGGTCCATCTGCCGTGCGACCCGAGCGAGTACGCGCGCATCGGCACCCGTCACGCCGAGGGAAACGCGACCCGACAGGTCGTAGGCGATCACGAGCGCATTCCTACCGGACCGCGGACCCCCGGTGACGACTTTCGGATGCGGGGGTCCGGAATTCGCTGCCGACGACCCGCGCGCTCGGGGGCAGGTGCGCCCGGAACGGATTTCCGGTGCGGCTGGACGGCCTCTACCGATGTGGCCGAATGGTCCCGAACGCCGGACGGCGAACGGCGCGGAAACACCGTCACCCTGCCGAGAGAGATCTTCGGCGCGCAATTCCCCCGGTGTGGCATCACAGGCGGTCACAACTCATGGCGATTTTCAACACCCCCCTGTTCACCAGGGCCATAGTGCTCTGATACTCAGCGCCACTCAGCCCTTGTGGAGGTCCGGCACAGGCTGCGTGAACCAAAGGCGGTGGGCACCGGGTCCACCGCGCCAGAGGACGCGGGGCACTCCCGCCCGGCGTCCCCCAGCTGACGGGGGTCCAGATGTCGCCGATGAAGGTGGCGGAGTTGCCACATCCCGCTGTCCGGGCCCGCCGCGCGTCCCGGCACGGCACCTCGGCCGTGGCCCGGCGCTGGCCGGCCCTGGTCGTGGCGCTCGCCGTCGTCCTCGGCGTCTTCGTCGGGGCGCCGAGCGCGTCGGCAGCCCCGGGGGACGTCGGCTACGAGGGCGCGTCCCACACGGGCACCAGCATGCCGACGGGGACCAAGCGGGCGGAGAGCGTCCTCTGGTTCAACGACGGCAAGTGGTGGGCCAACATGTGGGACACCTCCACGAGCGACTTCTACATCTTCTACCTGCGCACCAGCGACCAGACCTGGGTCCGTACCGGCACGAAGGTCGACACGCGCGCCAACTCGCACTCCGACGTGCTGTGGGACGGCAGCAAGCTCTACATCGCCTCACACATGGCCGTGGCCGACGGCGTGGCCGCCGTGTCCGGCTTCCCGTCCTACCTCTACCGGTACAGCTACAACTCCACGACGGACACGTACTCGCTGGACTCGGGCTTCCCGGCGCAGATCAACAACATGAAGACCGAGACCCTGACCATCGACAAGGACGCGGGCGGCACGATCTGGGCGACGTGGATGCAGGACAACGCCATCTACGTCAACCACAGCGGCGCGACCGCCGCGACGCAGAAGACCTGGAGCACGCCCAAACCGGTGCCCGGGGCGCCGGCCGTCTCGGTCGACGACAACTCGTCGGTGATCGCCTACAACGGCTACGTCGGCGTCATGTGGAGCAGCCAGAGCGGCGCGGCACCGGACGGGGTGTACTTCTCCATCCACAAGAACGGGGCCGCGGACACGGCGTGGTCAGCGCCGATCGCGGCCTACCAGGCCCCCAAGGGCAGCGACGACCACATGAACCTCAAGTGGCTCGACGCCTCGGGGGGACAGATCTACGCCGCGGTGAAGACGTCGTTCACGACCGGCACCCAGCCGCTGCTGCAGCTGCTGGTGTTCGACCTCGCCACCGGCAAGTGGCGGGCGCCGTACACCATCGCCAGGCAGAGCGAGTGCCCGAACCGCGTCATCCTGCTCATCGACGAGGCCAAGCAGCTGCTCCGCACGTTCGCGACCTACCCGGGTACCGACGGTGTCTGCTCGACCTCCGGTGGGGCGATCTACGAGAAGGACTCCCCGCTGGGCAACATCAGCTTCCCGGCCAGCAAGGGCAAGCCGGTGATGCTCGACGCGGACAGCCAGTTCATCCACAACGCCTCGTCGACCAAGCAGAACATCAAGGCCGGGATGGGCGTCGTCGTCCTCGCCGACAACAACAAGACGATGCGCTACTGGCACTTCTACGAGGCGCCCGGCGGGACCGCGCCGGCGACCGCGCCGACCGCGGCGTTCACCGCCACCCCGACCACCGGGACCGCTCCGTTGACGGTGACGTTCACCGACACGTCGACCGGCAGCCCCACCGGCTGGTCGTGGGCGTTCGGCGACGGCGCGGCCTCGACGGCGACGCAGAACGCGTCGCACACCTACACCGCCGCCGGCACCTACACCGCCACGCTGACCGCCACCAACGCCACCGGGTCGACGACGGCCAGCCGGACGATCACCGTCACCGCTGCCTCGGGCGGGGACACCACGCCCCCTGACACCAGCATCACCAGCGGTCCGACCGGCACCGTGACCCCCACGACGGCGTCGTTCGCCTTTGCCTCGAGCGAGACGGGCTCGACCTTCCAGTGCAAGCTGGACTCGGGTGCGTACGCCGCCTGCACGTCACCGAAGGACTACACCGGGCTGGCCGCAGGCTCGCACACCTTCTCCGTGCAGGCGAAGGACGCAGCCGGCAACCTCGACGCCACACCGGCGACCCGGACGTGGACGGTCGGCACGACGACGGGGCAGGGCACGACCCTGACCCCGGTGGCTGACACCTGGGTCGGCAGCGATGCGACGAGCACCAACCACGGCACCGAGCCGTCGCTGTACTCGGTCACCGGCTCGCTGACGAAGGTGACCTACCTGACGTTCGACCTGACCGACGTCAGCGGGACGGTGTCGGCGGCGGACCTGACCCTCACGACCACGAGCAACTCCAACTCCGGTTCGCCCAGCGCCCAGGACGTCTACTCGGTGGCGGACACCACCTGGTCCGAGACCGCGATGACCTACGCCAACGCACCTGTCCTCGGCTCGAAGGTCGTGAGCATCCCGGGTGGGAGCACGTCGAGCAGCGCCTACACCGTGTCGATCCCGGCCTCGGTGGTCCAGGCGGCCGTGGGGAAGCAGCTGACCCTGGCGGTCAAGGGCGCAGCTGCCGACGCCTTCTACGTCAACTCCAGGGAGGCGGCGTCCGGCCGCCCTCAGCTGGTGGTCAGGGCGGGCTGACACAGCTGGGCCGCGGCCCCGGTCCGGCTCGCCTCCCGGGCCCTCGACGCCCCGTACACGCCGGGCTCTGCGTGGCGGGGAGGATGGACGGCGTGCTGGTCGTCATCGGTGGGCTGCCGGGGGTCGGCAAGACGACGGTGGCGCGCGCCCTGGCCGGCCGGCTCGGTGCCGCACACGTGCGGATCGACGCGTTCGAGGTGGCCCTGGTCCACCAGGGGCTGGTCGCCGCGCAGCCGGACGTCGGCGCACACGGCTACCGGCTGGCGCTCGCGGCCGCGGACACCTGCCTCACCGCCGGCACCGACGTGGTCGTCGACGCCGTGTTCCCGGTCGCCGCGGCCCGCCGGCCGTTCCGCGAGCTCGCGGAACGGCACGGCACCCCGGCGCACTGGGTGCGGTTGATCTGCAGCGACCCGGTCGAACACCGGCGCCGCATCGAGGAGCGGGTCCCCGACCTGCCCGGGCACGCCGTCCCAGCCTGGGACACGGTCCATCGCCGCGACGTCGACCAGTGGCACGAGCGGCACACCGTCGTCGACACGACGACCGGCGATCCGCTCGCTGCCGTCCTGGCCCTCGTGCCGGGTGCCGGCCGCCCGGTCAGCTGACCGGGTCGGCGGTGGCTGTCTCGCGGCGTTTCTTGCCGCCCTTCTTGCGGCGGTCGGCGCCGTCGTCCACGGCGTCGTCGGGCACCAGCCGGTTCAGCTCGCCCCGGATGAAGTCGCGGGTGGCCAGCTCGCCGACCGAGACCCGCAGCGAGGCCAGCTCCCGGGCCAGGTACTCGGTGTCGGCCCGGGTGCTCGCGGCCCGCGCCCGGTCCTCCTCGGACTGCACCCGGTCGCGGTCGGCCTGCCGGTTCTGGGCGAGCAGGATGAGCGGTGCCGCGTACGCGGCCTGGGTGGAGAACGCCAGGTTGAGCAGGATGAACGGGTAGGGGTCCCACCGCAGGTTCACCGCGGCGACGTTGAGCACGATCCAGACGAACACGATGAACGTCTGCACGGCGAGGAACCGCCCGGTCCCCAGGAACCGGGCGATGCCCTCGGCGAACCGCCCGACCGCGTCGGGGTCCAGCCGCAGGAAACTGCCCAGCCCGCGGGCGCCGCGCGGCTGGTCCAGCCGCTGCTCCGCGCGCCGATCCGCGTCAGCCACGGCGGGCCCGCTCGCGCCAGTCCTCGGGCAGCAGGTGGTCCAGGACGTCGTCCACGCTCACCGCGCCCACCAGCCGGCCCTGCGCGTCGACCACCGGTGCCGCCACCAGGTTGTACGTGGCGAAGTACCGGGTCACCTCGGCCAGCGGTGCCTCCGGGTGCAGCGGTTCGAGGTCGTCGAGCACCCCGCTGACCAGCGTGGAGGGCGGTTCGCGCAGCAGTCGCTGGATGTGCGCCAGCCCCAGGTAGCGGCCGGTGGGGGTGGCCGACGGTGGGCGGCAGACGTACACCTGGCTGGCCAGTGCCGGGGTCAGTTCGGGCGAGCGCACCCGGGCCAGCGCCTCGGCGATGGTCGCGTCCGGGGTGAGGATGACCGGCTCGCTGGTCATGATCCCGCCGGCGGTGTCCTCGGAGTAGGCGAGCAGCTGGCGCACCGGCTCGGCCTCGTCGGGCTCCATCAGCTCCAACAGCCGGTTCCGGTCGACGTTGGACAGCTCGGCCAGCAGGTCGGCGGCGTCGTCGGGGTCCATCACCTCGAGCACGTCGGCCGCCCGGGACTCCTTGAGCGTGCCGAGGATGGTGATCTGCTCGGCCTCGGGCAGCTCACCGAGGACGTCGGCCAGCCGCTCGTCGTCCAGCGCCTCGGCCACCTCGTGGCGCCGCTTGATCGGCAGGTCCTGCAGCGCGTGGGCGACGTCGGCGGCGTTGAGGTCCCGGTAGGTGGCGATCAGCGTCTCGGCGCTCTGCCCGGTCTCCGGCAGGGACAACCCGGCGACCTCGTCCCAGGCGAACTGGTGCAACTGCCCGCGGCGGCCGAGCCGGCCGGGCTCCTGGACGGCGAGCCGGGACAGCACCCAGTCGCCGGTCCGGGTCTGCTCGATCGCGGCGTCGACGACGGTGGCCGGCCGCCCGGTCTCCTTGATCGTCACCGAGCGGTCCAGCAGCTCACCGAGCACGAGGGTCTCGCCCGCGCGCTGCTCGAAGCGCTTCAGGTTCAGCGTGCCGGAGGACAGCATCACCGCGTTGGCGTCCAGCCCGGTGACCCGGCCGATGGGGCAGAAGATCCGGCGGCGGGCGACCACCTCGATGATCAGCCCCAGCGCGCGCGGCGGGGCGCTGCCCACCCGCAGGGCGACGACCACGTCGCGCACCTTGCCGACCCGGTCGCCGTTGGGGTCGAAGACGGGGAGCCCGGCGATGCGGGAGACGTACGCCCTCGTCACCGTTGTCACGGGACCCTCCTCGCTGGCGCTCGTCGGCCCCGTGCCCGGGGTGTTGTGGCCGTGTGTGACCTCGCGAGCTCGGCCACCGCAGCGGAAGGCTACCGTCGCCGGCGTGGCGTTCTCCGGACCCGACCGGCTCCACTACGAGGTGGTGGACGTGTTCGCGCCGCGGCCGTATGCCGGCAACCCGCTCGCGGTCGTCTTCGACGCCGACCGGCTGAGCACCGAGCAGTGCCAGGCGCTGGCCTTCGAGTTCCACCTGTCCGAGACCTCGTTCCTCTGCGCGCCCGAGGACCCCACGGCCGACTACCGGGTGCGCATCTTCACGCCGTTCGCGGAGCTTCCCTTCGCCGGGCACCCCAGCGTCGGCGCCGCGCACACCCTGGTGCGCACCGGCCGGCTGCCCGCCGGGCGGTTGCGTCAGGAGTGCGGCGTGGGGGTGCTGGAGGTCACCGTGGATGACGCGGGCGCCACCCTCAGCGGTGGCTCGCCCACCGTGGAGCCCGGCCCCGACCCGGCCGCGCTGGCCGCCGCCCTGGGGCTGGAGACGGCCGACCTGACCGGGACGCCGGTGCACGTGGCCGGGTGCGGGCTGCCCTTCGCCTTCCTCGCCGTCCGCACCGGCGCCGTCGACCGGGCCCGGCCCGACCAGGCGGCGCTGGACCTGCTCGGGGTGGGGGAGGGGGTCTCGGTGCTGTCCTGGGACGCCGGTTCGTGCACCGCCTACGCGCGGGTCTTCGCCGCCGACCTGCGCTGGGGCGAGGACCCGGCGACCGGCTCGGCCGCGCTGGGCACCGGGGTGTGGCTGGTCGCCGCCGGTCTGGTCGACCCGGACGGGACCAGCGACTACACGATCGGTCAGGGCGAGGCGCTCGGCCGGCCGTCGGTGCTGCGCTGCACGGTGACCGCCGCCGCGGGCCGGGCCGCCGCGGCCACGGTCACCGGCGCCGTGGTCCCGGTCGCGGCCGGCACCATCCGCGTCCCGGGATGACGACGACCACGTCGGCCGTCCCGGCGTGGGCGGTGACCCGACCGGGCGGGCGCGACACCCTGCTGATGACGGTCGCCGTCCTCGGGGTGTCGTTCTCGGGTCCGCTCACCGCGCTGGTGGCGACGTCCTTCCTGGCCATCGCGTTCTGGCGGAACGCCGCCGGTGCGGCCCTGCTGCTGCCGGTGCTCCTGCTGCGCGAGCGGGCGACGCTGGCCGGCCTGCGCGCGCGCCAGCTGGTCAGCTCGGTGGTGGCCGGGCTGTTCCTCGCCGCGCACTTCGCGGCCTGGCTGCCCAGCCTGTCGATGACGACCGTCGCCGCCTCGACCGCCCTGGTCACCACCACGCCGATCTGGACGGCGCTGGCCGCCCGGTTCTCCGGGATCCGGCTGCCCCGGCCGGTGTGGTGGGGACTGGGGCTGGCAGTGGTCGGTGCGGCGCTGATCGCCGGTGTCGACGTCACCGTGTCCTGGGAGGCGCTGGCGGGGGACGCGCTGGCGGTGCTGGGCGCGATCTGCGCGGGTGGGTACATGCTTGCCGGCTCCCGGGCGCGGGAACGGTTGACGACCTCGGCCTACGCGGTGGTCTGCTACTCGACATGCGCGGCCGCGCTCGCGGTGGCGGCCCTGGTGGCCGGCGTCCCGCTGGCCGGGTTCAGCGCCCGCGACTGGTGGCTGATCGCGGCGATCACCTTCTGCGCCCAGCTGCTGGGGCACACGCTGCTCAACCTGGTGCTCTCCACGGTCGGTCCGACCGTGGTCGGGCTGGCGATCCTGCTGGAGGTCCCCGGCGCGCTGCTGGTGGCGCTGGTGCTGCTGCACCAGGCACCTCCGCTGCTGGCGGTGCCGGGGATGGTCGCCGTCGTCCTGGGGGTGGCGCTGGTCATCCGGTCCAGCAGCTCGCCGACCGTCACCGAACCCGTTCCCTGACCTGGCTACCGTCGCGGTGGGGGAGCGTCGTCCATCGGGCGTCGCTACTCTCCGGTAACCCCATCGA
>JAOPWG010000402.1 GCA_025965775.1 Modestobacter sp.
AGGTGCCGCCGGACGAAGATGATCACCAGGCCCAGCACCGGCCCGAGCAGGAAGGCGATGCGCCAGCCGATGCCGGGGGCGAGCTGGTTGAGGAAGATGTAGGTGCCCAGGGTGCCGATGATCGCGCCGGCCCAGTAGGTGCCGTTGACCGCGATGTCCACCCGGCCGCGGTACCGCGCCGGGATCAACTCGTCGATCGCGGAGTTGATCGCCGCGTACTCGCCGCCGATGCCCATGCCGCTGATGAACCGGGTGACGTAGAGGAAGGTCACCCATCCCGCACCGTTGCCGAGCGTCAGGGCAGTCAGGCCGCTGCCCACCAGGTACACGGCCAGGGTGATGACGAACAGCTTCCGCCGGCCGAGCCTGTCCGACAGCCGCCCGAAGAACAGCGCGCCGACCACCTCCCCGGCCAGGTAGACGCTGGCGATGAGGCCGGCCTGGGTGGAGGACAGCGCGAGGGTGTCGGCCTGGGTGAGCTTGTCCACCACGGCGCTGGCGACCGTGATCTCCAGTCCGTCCAGGATCCACGCGACACCGAGGGCGATGACCATCCGGGTGTGGAAGGGGGACCACGGCAGTCGGTCGATCCGGGCGGGGACGAGACTGCGGATGCCACCGGGCGCCTGAGCCGCCGGAGCGGATGTCATGTGAGCCTCCAGGTCTGAAAGGACCCGGCTCCTACCCGGCCGGCCACCGTTGACTCCTGCAACTCACCGACCATCACCCGGGCGGGTGCCGCAGGGCACGGGGCGCGATCCCGGTGCCGTCGCCGACCGCCTCACCAGCTCAACATCGCGCCCCTGCTGCCGATGTGCATTTCAGAACCCGACCGGCCGTAGTGCCGGCCGGATGGATGTCGGCCAGCTCCCACGGAGGACACGCATGGGGCTTCGCCCCACCGCGCCGGCCACGCAGCTCTTGCCCACGCAGATGCCGCGGGACGTGGAGGGCTGGAGTCGGTGATCGCCGCCCTGGACAACGGCGTCACCAGCGAGCTGGACGCACACCGGATCACCCTGGAGACGATCGTCTCCGCCACCGGGATGGACTACGGGCCGGTCTGGGTGCCCGCCGGTGGCGGTGAGTTCACGATCGGCTCGACGACCGCCCGATGACCGCGGCGATGGCCGCCCGGTGGCCGGCCGACGCCGTCCTCACCGAGGGCGCCGGCTTCGGCGGCAGGGCCCTGCGGGAGCGGACCACCGTCATCATGGACACCCCTCCGGCCCGCGACACCTGCCTGCGCTGGGGGACGGCGTCGGCCACCGGCGCCCGTCAGGGTGCGTTCGTCCCGATCGTGGAGGACGGCACGGTCGTCGCGATCGCGGAGATGTACACCACCGGGACGCTGCCCTTCGTCGGTCCCCGGCGGGAGAAGTGGCAGGCCATCCTCCGCGTCGCGGGACACGCCCGCCGTGCGGCGCTGGCGACCGCGGCGCTCCAGGAGACCTTCGACGACCGGGTGGCGGTGACCGCGGTGGTGACCGAGATGGGCGGGGCGCGGGACCAGCGGGAGGCGTTGCGGGTCGCCCTGGACACCGTCCGGGAGGCATTCGGCTGGTCCTACGGCTCCTACTGGGCACCGGACGAGGCCGCCGACGTGCTGCGCTTCGAGCAGGAGTCCGGATCGGCCGGTGAGGAGTTCCGCGCGGTCACCCTCGCGGCCACCTTCGCCGAGGGCGTCGGCCTGTCCGGCCGCGCGTGGCGGGCCCGGGACCTGTTCTTCGTCCGGGACATCGGCGAGATGACCGACTGCGTGCGGGCCCCGGCCGCGCAGCGCGCCGGGGTCCGCTCCGGGGTCTGCTTCCCGCTGATGGTGGGCACCCGGGTGATCGGCACGATGGACTTCGTCGTCACCGAGAGCATCGACCTGTCCGAGTCCCGCGCCTCGGCGCTGCGCAACGTGCAGCAGCTGGTGTCCCCGCGGCTGGACGTGCTCCGCCGCGCCGACGAGTCCCAGGCCAACTCCCGCGCCCTGCTCGACACCGTCGCCCGGTTGCGCGAGGCCGCGGGCGACGCCGGCCGGGTCGCGGTCGACGCGGTGGCGCAGGCGTCCACGATGACCAGCGAGGTCGAGGCCCTCGGCCAGGCGTCGGCCGCGGTCGGTGGGGTCATCCGGATCATCTCCGGCATCGCCGACCAGATCAACCTGCTGGCGCTGAACGCCACCATCGAGGCCGCCCGCGCCGGCGAGCTCGGCAAGGGCTTCGCCGTCGTGGACAGCGAGGTCAAGGACCTCGCCCGGGAGACCGCCACCGCCACGCAGCGGGTCGCCGACCAGATCGCCGGCATCCAGGCCAGCAGCAGGTCCGTGGCAACCGGCATCCACGCCACCAGCGAGATCATCGGCCAGCTGGACCTCGTCCAGACCCGGATCGGCGAGGTGCTCGAGGAGCAGGCGCAGATGGCCTCGGCCTTCGAGCGCGAGGACTGACCCACCCGCGCCCCGCCGGCAGGTTCGCGACGACGCCGGGCGGGGCATGATCGGGAACATGCAGCTTCCCGCCCCCCGGGGGCCCCTGAGCGCCGCCCTCTGCGCCGACCTGGCCGCCGGCCGGTCCCTACGCAGCGGCACCCGGTCGGCCGCCGCGTCGCTGACCGCCTCGGCGGCCGACCCGCTCACCGACGACGACCTGCAGCTGAGCCTGGCCGTCTGCTACGAGTTGCACTACCGCGGGTTCGACGAGGTCGACGACGACTGGGAGTGGGACCCCGAGCTGCTGCGGGTGCGGGCCACGCTGGAGGAGCGTCACCTCACCGCCCTGCGCGCCGCGGCCGCCCCGGTCGAGGTCACCGACGAGCCGGTCGACCAGCAGCTCGCCGCCGTCATCGCCGCCGACGACGGCCCATCCCTGTCGGCGTACCTGGCCCGGCACGGGACCCTCGAGCACTGGCGTGAGTACCTCACCCTGCGGTCGGTCTACCACCTCAAGGAGGGCGACCCGCACACGTGGGCCATCCCGCGCATCGGCGGGCGGGCCAAGGCCGCGATGGTGGAGATCCAGGCCGACGAGTACGGCGGCGGCTCCCCCGCGCGGATGCACAGCCAGCTGTTCGCCGGGCTGATGCGCCAGCTCGGTCTGGACGACGGCTACGGCGCCCTGTGGGACGAGGCGCCCACGGTCGCCTTCACCTCGGTCAACACCATGTCGCTGTTCGGGCTGCACCGTCGCTGGCGCGGCGCCTGTCTCGGCCACCTGGCGGCGGTCGAGATGACCTCCTCCGAGCCCAGCCGCCGCTACTCCCTCGGGCTGCGCCGGCTCGGGTTCGGCGAGGACACCACTGTCTTCTACGACGAGCACGTCGAGGCCGACGCGGTGCACGAGCAGCTCGCCTCGGTGGACATGTGCGGATCGCTGGTGGCCGAGGACCCGGCCCTGACCGCCGACGTCGTCTTCGGCGCGCAGTGTTCGCTGGCCATGGACGCGCTGGCCGCCGGGCACCTGCTGAGCGCCTGGGAGAACGGCCGGTCCGCGCTGCGCCGCGAGGCGGTCCGGGCCGCCTGAGCGCTGCCGGGACTCAGCCGGGGCCCTCCCGGCCGGCCTCGTCCGGCTGGTCCGGCTCGTCCGGCTGGTCGGCGGTCCGGGTGATCCGGGCCGCCGGCCGCGGGTGGGCCGGGCCGCTGGCGGCGCGGAAGCCGGTCCGCTTGTGCGTGCCGTCGCAGAAGGGCTTGATTCCTGACTTGCCGCAGCGGCACAGCGCCACGGTCGCACGGCCCGGGTCGATCTCCCCACCGTCGGTGTCGACCAGTCGGAAGTCCCCCCGCACGATCAGTGGCCCGTCGCGGTAGGGCGTGATCGTCGCGCCCGCCCCGGTCGCCGACCGACCGTCGGCGGCGGCCGTCGCGACGGTCTCGTCGGGGAGGTCCGGCCCGGGGACGTCGTCGGCAGGCTGCGCGGTCACGGTCCGGTCCTGCCCGGCACCGGTCACGCTCAACCCCGTGCCCGCTGCACCGCGGCTGCCACCGCGGCGTGGCCGTCGCCGTGCAGGCCGGCCACCACCCCGTCGACGTCGGCCGCCGAGCGGTTCTGCGAGAGCTTCCACTTCGCCTCGACCCGGGTGATCCGTACCTCAACCCCGACGATGGCGCGCAGCTGACCGGTGAGGAAACCGTCCGGGGCGTCCTCCACCCTCCACGGCTCCGGCCGCCCCCGCTCGTGGACGTCGGTCAGCCGGCGGACGTGGGCGGCCAGCCAGCCGGCGTCCTCGTGCACCACCAGCTCGCCGTGCACGTGCGCGACGACGTAGTCCCAGGTCGGGACCACCCGGCCGTGCTCGGCCTTGCTCGCGTACCAGGACGGCGTCACGTAGCCCTGCGGCCCGTGCAGCACCATCAGCGCCTCGCCGAGCACCGGCTCGCTCCACTGCGGGTTGGTCCGCGCCAGGTGCGCCAGCAGCACGCCGTCGGCGGCGACGAAGGGGACCGGCGTGCAGAGCAGACCCGACGGCGTCGCGGTGACGAGGTCGGCGAGCCCGGGCTGCAGCAGGCCGGCGAGCTGAGCCTCGTCGGCGGTGAAGTGGGCGGGCACGTGCACCCGGTCACGGTCTCACGCCCGTCCGCCGGTCCCGTCCGGTCTACGGCTCCAGCGGGAGCCAGGGCGACAGGTCCGCGCGGTCGCCCCAGGTCCGCGCCCGCCCGTCGGCGGCGGCGTCGGCCCACGCGAGCTCCCCCGCGCAGAGCTGCACCCACGCGACCGGCTCGACCTCGACGACGTTCGGCGGCGTCCCGCGGGTGTGTCGCGGGCCCTCGACGCACTGCACCGCGGCGTACGGCGGGACGCGCACCTCGACGTGGTGGCCGGGGACGCGCTCGGCCAGCCGGTCGGCCAGCCCCCGGACGGCCAGCGCCAGGGTGGTGCGGCCGCGCTCGCCCTCGC
>JAOPWG010000170.1 GCA_025965775.1 Modestobacter sp.
AGCTGCTCGGCCTCCGGGTGCCCCGGGCCCCGCTGCCGGCGCGGCCCGGCGCCGGGTGGCTCGTCGCCGGCGGAGCGGTCACCCGGGTCCAGATCGCCCGGCGGCGGGTGTCTGCGGGCGGCACCGGCCGACAGCAGTGAGCCACCCGCTGACCACCCACGGACGGGCCGGCTCACAAGAGCTCGAGGACGGGCCCGATCTCCTGGGTGGCGTACCAGGCCAGCTCGTGCCCCTCGGCCTGGTCGACGACGAACTGGGCGTCCTCGCTGCCGAGGTCGGCCTCGAGCACCACCGAGACCGCTGCCCGTACGTCCTTCTCGGCATCGGACGCGTCGATGTGCGCGCTGGCGACGTCGGACAGCGCGAGGTCAGCACGCACACGGGCGGCGCCGGCGTCAGCGGCGTCGTCCTCGATCGGCGTCACGGCGGTGTCCGGCACGTCCACGGCGAGCACGACCCGGCGCCGGGCTGCGCCGGGGTCGACGTCCATGAGCCGCAGGCTGGCCCGGGCGGCCGCCAGCAGCGCTGCGTACTCGAGCTCCTCGTCGGTATCGCTGAGCGGGTAGTGCTCCCGCAGCGCGGGGGTCACCGCGAAGACGGTGAGCGGCTGCTCGAGCCGGCCCTCGTCCAGCAACCGCTGCAGCACGGTCGTCGTGGCCGGCAGATACACGCGCACCCGGTTCGCCTCCCTCGTCGTCGGACAGCGAACCGTAACGTCGGCCGGGCCCGGTCTCGTCCCCGCTCCCCGGCGCCGTCGACAGCGGGCCGCTCAGGTGGCCGACTCGGCGAGGTACGCAACCTCCTGCTCGATCAGGCCGGCCAGCACGTCGACGTCGCTGAGGCTGTCCCGATCGGCGTTCAGGCCGACGTAGACGGTGCCGTCGTAGCTCGTCATCCCGATCGCCAGGCCCTGCCCGCGGGCCAGCGGGACGACCGGGTAGACCTCGACCATCCGGGCCCCGCCGACGTAGAGCGGGGCCTGCGGCCCGGGGACGTTGGTGACCACCAGGTTGAACAGCCGCCGGGACAGGCCACTCGCCGCCCGTGCGGCCAGCGCGTGCAGCGTCGGCGGAGCGAAGCCGGACAGCGCGCTGAGGGTGTCGGCGCCGACGGACTGACCGCCCTGCGTCAACCCGCGCATCGCATAGCTGATCCGGGCGAGTCGTACCCAGGGGTTCGGCTCGCCGACCGGCAGGTCGACCAGCACGGAGGAGACCTGGTTACCGGCCTCGTCCTCCTTGTTGCGCACCGACACCGGCACCAGGGCGCGTACCGAGGTCGACGCGACCACGGGCTCGCCACGGGACAGCAACCACTCCCGCAGCGCACCGGTCACGACGGTCAGCAACACGTCGTTCACGGTGCCGCCGTGGGCCTTGCGGACCGCCTTGATGTCGTCCAGCGCCGCCCGGGCCACCGCCACCCGTCGCTGCCGCCCGATCGGCGCGTTCAGCGGGCTCACCGGTGCCGGCCGGATGGCGGTGCGCGCCGCGGCCGTGAGCAGTCCGCCGGCCACCCCGGCCCACCGCGCCGCCGTCGCCCGCACGTCCCCGATCGCCGTCCGTGCGGTCTCGACGACCGCGGAGGGCCGCTGCAGGTACTGCTCGACCGCCTCCCAGACCAGCGCCACCTGGCCGGGCGGCCGTCGCGGCCGCCAGTCCTCGGGGGCGGGGACGTCCCCACTCTCGGGGCTCACGTCGAGGATGACCTGGCCGATGTCGATGGCACCGAGCCCGTCGACCAGGGCCGGGTGGGTCTTGGTGACCACCGCGGTGCGGTCACCCTCGAGCCCCTCGACCAGGTACATCTCCCACAGTGGGCGGTTGTGGTCCAACGGCCGCGCAGTGAGCCGGGCCACGAGGTCGAACAACTGCTCCTCGGTGCCCGGACGCGGCAGCGCCGACCGGCGTACGTGGTAGCTGACGTCGAAGTCCGGGTCGTCCACCCACACCGGGTTGGCCAGATGCCCGGGCACCTCGAGCACCCGCTGGCGGTAGCGCGGCACCATCGGCAACCGGGCTCGCACCAGGTCGACCAGCGCATCGTGGTCGAGCACGCCGGACGGGCGCTCCAGGACGAGGACGCCGCCTACGTGCATGGGCGTGTCGGGGTCCTCCAGGTAGAGGAACGACGCGTCCAGAGCGGTCAGCCGTTCCACCACGCGACCCTCCTCACCCCGGGGAGCAACAGGCTACGGCTGGTTGGGCTCCCCGGACAGCCGGCCAGCCGCCGCGCTCCTGGTCGACCACCGTCAACGCCGGCCGGGACGCCGTCGGGCCGGCTCCGCGGGCAGGCCCGCCAGCTCCCTGGCGAGCGCCCGGAGCGCGGTCCGCAGCGCCGACCCCGGCGCCACCTCGGCCAGCGTGCGTCCGGCCGCGAGCGCGGCGTCGGTCGCCCGGCGATCGGCCGGGAGGAACCACCGGACGCCGGTCCCGGAGAACCGCTCGAAGGCCATGGCGATCTCGCGCCGTGGGTCCCCGGGGACCGGGCCGCGGCGCACCTGGTTGACGATCACGACCGGCTCGACGCCGGGCAGCACCTGCCGCAGCTCGCCGAGCGCCCGCACCGTCCGTTGCAGCGCGACCGGATCGGCGCCGCTGATGCAGAGGACCTCGTCGGCCTCCTCCAGCAGGGTGAGCGTCGCCCCGTTGCGCCGGGGCGCCGCGGTGTCGAACGACAGCTCCTCGTCCTCCTCCAGACAGAAGCCACAGTCCAGGACGGTCAACTCGGCGAGGCGGCGGGCCTCCGCCAGGACCGACACCAATGCCTGGGGACGCAGCTCCGGCCACCGGTCGGCGCGGGCGAGGCCGGTCAGGACGCGCAGTCCCGGCTGCACCGTCCAGGCCAGCCGCGCCAGCGAGGCGACGTCGAGGCTGCCCGCGCCGGCCTGCCGCGCCGCCGCGGCGACGCCGGGTGACTCGTCGAGCAGCCCGAGCACCTGGGCGACCACCCCGCCGTAGACGTCGGCGTCCACCAGCAGCGAGGGCACACCCAGCCGCGCAGCCTCGTCCGCCAGCCCCACTGCCACCGTCGTCCGGCCCGGCGCCCCGGTCGGCCCCCAGACCGCGACCACCCGACCCCGGCCCGACCCCGGCTGGGTGGGCAGCGGTGGCGCTCCCAGGACGGGCAGGGCGGCGCGGGGGTCGGCCAGCTCCCGCCCGGCCGGCGGCGCACCGCCGACCGCCTCGCGCAGCGCCCGGGCGATGACCTCCGGGGCGGCGTCCGCGGGCAGCACGTGCGCCACCCCCAACTGGCGCAGCCGCTCACCAGCGAGTTCGTCTCCTGGTTCCACCAGCCCGACGACGGCCACACCGGCGGCGGTCAGCCGCGCGACCGCGGCCCCGTCCAGCCGACGGAGTTCGGCCGAGAGGAGCGCGGCCTGACCGGTCCCGGTGGCGGCGGCCGCCAGCAGCTCGGCGACGTCCACGCAGCGCCGGACGACGGTGACCCCGTGGTCGTCGCGGTCGAGGGCGCCGACCAGCTCGGACTCCCAGGCGGCCCCCGTGACGGCGGTGAAGACCTGCAGCGCCATCAGCCGGTCGGTCCGGCCGGTGCGCTCGTCCCCGCGGCACCCTGTCCGCTGGCGTCGCCGGAGTCGCTCCCGGTGTCGGCGGGGTCCCGGACCACCACGACCAGGCCGCGTCCGCCGATGAGGCCCAGCACGTCCGCGGCGTCGTCCGCCGGCACGGAGACGACCACCTGCACCGTGGTCGTCGCCGTGGACAGCACGCCGTCGCCCCGTCCGGACACCGCCTGCACCGGGGCTCCGGAGACCACGCGAGCGACGTCCCCACCGGCGGCTGCGGGTGCGCCGGCAGCCGGATCCGCGACGGCGTAGACGTCCACCAGCTGGCCGCGGGTCAGGCTCGGGGGCACGAACCCGGCCTGGACCGGCAGGGCCAGTTGCACCAGGCCGGTCGGCGAGTCCAGGGCCGAGCGGGGCAGCAGCTCCCCGGCCTGCACGGCCCGGGACAGCACCCGCCCCTCCGGGCGGGTGCTCGTGGCGAGGTAGGAGCGCGCGACGTCGTCCAGCCGGACGGAGACGGCCACCAGGTCGCCCCGATCCAGCACGGTGCCGGGCCCCAGGTCGGCGGTGGCGGCCCAGACCGGCACCGTCGCGTCGGCCGCGGTGACCACGCGGGCGCCCACCAGCACCGAGCCCAGCACGAGGAGGACGCCGAGCACCAGTCGCAGGTCCAGCCACCGCGGTGGCCGGACGCGACGGGGCTGCGGACCGGCCGGCACCGGGTCGTCGCCGCCGCCCGGGCGGGCCGCTCCCGACGTCGCGCTCCGCACTGCCATGCCCCGGCCCCCGTCCGTTCCCGAGCGCGCCGACCACGTCGTGGCCGCCCGACTGCGCTGCGGAGGCAGATCATGACCGA
>JAOPWG010000177.1 GCA_025965775.1 Modestobacter sp.
CGGGCGCTGTGCGCGCTGTCCGGCGGGGTCGACTCCGCCGTGGCCGCCGCGCTCGTCCAGCGGGCCATCGGCGACAAGCTCACCTGCGTCTACGTCGACCACGGTCTGATGCGGGAGGGCGAGACCGAGCAGATCGAGCGCGACTTCGTGGCCGTCACCGGGGCGGACCTGCGGGTGGTCGACGCCAGCGCCCAGTTCCTCGGTGCGCTGGCCGGGGTCAGCGACCCCGAGCAGAAGCGGAAGATCATCGGCCGGGAGTTCATCCGGGTGTTCGAGAAGGCCGCCCTGGACGTCGTCGCCGACGCACAGGCGCACGGGGAGACCGTGGACTTCCTGGTGCAGGGCACCCTGTACCCCGACGTCGTGGAGTCCGGCGGCGGCTCCGGGACGGCGAACATCAAGAGCCACCACAACGTCGGCGGGCTGCCCGAGGACCTGACCTTCACCCTCGTCGAGCCGCTCCGCACCCTGTTCAAGGACGAGGTCCGCGAGGTCGGCCGCCAGCTGGGCCTGCCCGACACCCTGGTGCAGCGCCAGCCGTTCCCCGGCCCCGGGCTGGGCATCCGGATCGTCGGCGAGGTCACCGCCGAGCGGCTGACCATCCTGCGCCAGGCCGACGCGATCGCCCGGGCGGAGCTGTCGGCCGCGAACCTGGACACCGAGATCTGGCAGTGCCCGGTGGTGCTGCTGGCCGACGTCCGGTCGGTGGGCGTGCAGGGCGACGGGCGCACCTACGGCCACCCGGTCGTGCTGCGCCCGGTGTCCAGCGAGGACGCCATGACCGCGGACTGGACCCGGCTCCCCTACGACGTGCTGGCGCGGATCTCGACCCGGATCACCAACGAGGTGGGCGAGGTCAACCGGGTGGTGCTGGACGTGACCAGCAAGCCCCCGGGCACCATCGAGTGGGAGTGAGCGGGGCCCCCTACGGTGAAAGTGTGATGGTTTCCTGCCCCCGGTGAGCTGCCGCAGCCAGTGTCGGTGGGGGACCTCGACGAGTACGTCGCCGCCGGCGTCGTCGGTGCCCGCGATGTCGGCAGCGCCGGTGGCGCGGAGCCGCAGCAGGGCGTTGATCGCGACCTGGCCGTCCCGGGTGCCGCGCAGCGCCTTGCGCAGCCGGGTGAGGGTGGCGTGATCGAGCAGTCGCCAGCGGCCGTCGACGTGCACCAGCGAGCCGCTGTCGAGCAGTCGCTCGGAGGTACTCGCGTCCAGCTCCACGCCGTCGACGGTCACCGCCGTGTGCGCACCGAGGAGCCGGTCGGCGGTGAGCACACCCGAAGGCTCGCTGATGGACACCTTCGACCCGACGCGGGCGGCCCGGTCGACGTCGGGATGACCACATCGACGCCGGCGGCGGCCAGCGCCGGGGCGCCCTGGACGAGGAGCGTGGCGGTGCGGTCGGCCGGTACCCGGAGCGGGCCGGTGGCCGGGTCGCCGTCGAGGTCTGCCACGGCGCGCAGCGGGGCGAGCAGCTGCTCGGCGTCCTCGCCGGTGTCGTCGATGGTGAGGGTGACGGTCAGCCAGCGGCGTTCACCGACAGCGGGCTGACGGGCCCAGTCCCGATACAGCTGGGCGAAGGGGCCGGTGGTCGGCTTGGCCTGGAAGGCCCGCATCGGCGTGGGGGCGGCCGCGTAGGCGTAGGCGCCGGACAGGGCGAGCAGAGCCTCGGCCGCGGTGGCTGGCACCCGTGGGCGTCGAGCGTCGACGTGGCCGCGCAGCAGCGCCCGGCTGGCCGCCGGGGCCAGGCCTGTGGAACGACAGCTTCACCGCCGCGCTGCACCGCCTGGCGGAGCGGGAGGGACGGGGAGACCGATGAGACCGGTCCGGCGGACGTCATCGCCTGCTGCCCTCCTCTCGGTCGGAGCGGGAACTCCTCTGCCTCGGCTCGTGCGGCCCGCGCCGCGGACTGACCATGTGGAGATGGTCCAGATGCGCCAGACACGAGGGACGTCGATGACGGCGGACGGCCTCACCGACGACGTCCTCACCCAGGGACGCCCCACCGGAACTCCTCGGGCCTACCTGCGTGACGCCGTCGACCGGCTCGCCGGTGCCGACCCGGGTCTGACCCAGTTGCGGACGGGTCTGCAGTCGGTGCTGGGCATCGCGGTGGGCGTCGGGCTGGTCTACCTGTTCGTCCGGCTCACCGGCGCGCTGCAGCTGCCGGCGAACGCCGCCCCGGCTGCGGTGGTGTCCGCCTACGACCACGCGCTGCTGATCGTGTCGATGCTGCTGGCCGGGATGGTCGCGATGATGGCGGGCTTCATGATCAGCGACCGCACCGCCCGAGGGCAGCTCGTGTCCTCGCTGCTGCTGCCGGTACCCATGCTCGCGGCAATGGCGGCCGGTCTCGCCGTGGGCCCTCATCACGTGCCGTCGCTGGTGTTCGTCGTCGCCCTGATGACCGCGGCCGTGTACGCGCGCCGCTGGGGGCCGCCCGGGTTCCGGTCGGGCATGGTCGCCTTCAACGGCGGGTTCCTCGGCTTCTTCCTGCACGCCCAGATCGGCCTGCGGGACATCGGCTGGCTCACCGCCTTCATGTGGATCGGCGTGCTCGCCTCGCTCCTGGTGCGCTTCACGCTCCTGAGACCCGATCCGGAGCGGACCCTGGCCCGGATGCGCCGCTCCTGGGACGCCCGCGCCCGCCGGCTGCTGCAGCTCGCCGTCACCGCGCTGGAGACCGAGGACGCCGCGCGGACGCACGCCCTGCAGGAGCGGTTGCGGCGGCAGGTGGTCCGGCTCAACGAGTCGACCTTGATGATCGATGCGCAGCTCGCCGGCTCACTCCCCGGAACGGCGGCGGCCCAGGCCCAACGGCTGTTCGACGTCGAGCTCGCGCTGTCCAACTGCGCCCGCTTCGCCGGCGCGATGGCGGTGACCCGCGCCGAGCCGGCCGCCCGGGCGGCCGGCCGGCGGACGCTGTCGGCGGTCCTCGCCGGCGACGCGTCCGCCGTGCTCACCGCCGCCGGGAGGCTGCGGCTGAGCACGTGGAGCAGCGTGCGGACGACGGTGCTGGCCCATCGCCTCGCCGCGTCGGCGGAGGAATGCGTGCGCGCGCGCCGGGAGCTGGACGCGGCGATCGCGCAGCGGCGCTCCGGGTCGCCCGAGGAGGAGTTCACCCCGGCGGTCACGCTCAACGCCGGCTTTCTTCCCGGATCCGTGCCGGTCAGCGCGGCGGCTTCGACCACCCCGGGCCGGGGCGGTCTCCTGGACCGGGCGACGATGCCGTCCTACGTCCGCTCCTCCATCCAGATCGCGGTCGCCGGCACGCTCGCCGTCGTCGTCGGGGACGTGGTCTCCGGACAGCGGCTGTACTGGGCGGTCCTGGCCACCTTCCTGGCGTTCGTCGCCGCCTCGAACTCCGGCGAGCAGGTGCGCAAGGCCCTGTTCCGGGTGACCGGCACCGCGATCGGCATCGTCGTCGGCGACCTGCTGGTGCACGTGACCGGCGGGCATGTGTGGTCGTCGCTGCTGATCGTGCTGGTGGCGCTGTTCTTCGGGATCTACCTGATCCGGGTCAACTACACGTTCATGACCATCGGCATCACGGTGACGATGTCGCAGTTGTACGTGCAGCTGGGCGAGTTCAGCTGGGGCCTGCTGGTCCTGCGGCTGGCGGAGACCGTGATCGGCGTCGGCGCCGTGGTGCTGACCGTGCTGGTCATCGTTCCGCTGCGACCGCAGCGGGTGCTCACCACCGGCGTTCTGCAGTGGTTCCAGAAGCTGCGGGGGCTGGTCGACGCCGTGCTCGACCGCCTGATCGAGGGGGAGCCGGAGCCGCTGCGACCGGCGGTGCGGGAACTCGACGCCGCCTATGCGGCCCTGGTGGCGACGGCGGCCCCGCTGCGCCGGGCCCTGTTCGGTCGCAACTCGGCGCAGCTGATCGACCTGCTGTCGGTCAGCGCCGCCGCGCGCCTGTACGCGCGGTCGCTCGCGGCCCAGGCGGAGGCCGGGGAGGCAGGTGAGAAGCAGCCCGAGGCCGCCGATCGCGCGCTGCGTGCGATGGCCGAGCAGGTGCGGGCCTCGACGACCGCCATCGAACGCCGGATCGAGACCGGGGAGCACGGCACCTACGTCCGGGCGTCCGCGCTGGTGGAGCTGGCCGCCGAGCAGGTGCGGCCCCGGCACGGTTCCCTGCAGCACGCGCTGCGTGACCTGACCCTGCTCGACGGCGCCCTGGCGCGCCTGGCCGACGCGCTGCAGATGGAGATCAGGGACTACGACACGACGCCGGCCGCCGCGGTCGCCAAGGGGGCAGCGACGTCCGGCTCCCGGCCGCCGTCCTGACCCGGAGGATCAGCGCCCGGCGGGGTCCTGCGGCACGGCCGGCAGGGGACGCGGCTGCCGGAAACCCGGGTCGAACCGCTGGGTCGCCTCCAACTCGTCCTCGTTCTCAGCGGCGTGCCGCACGAATGCGGGGCATCGTGAACTCCGCCGTCTCGTCGAGCAGGTGTTGCCCACGCTTGCCGTCCCTCCGTGGTCGGTTTCTCGTCCAGCGGACGGAGAGGACCCGGACGACTGCGGGGGGTCGCGAGAAAGCGCCGGTGGCCTGTTGCGGGAACCGCCGGGCACCCCGCAGGAACGCCGCGTGCGCTTCGGCGGCGGCTCGGATGCCGTACAGGAAGTCCACGTCGAATGCTCGCGGCCCACGGCGCCACCGCGGGCTTCGCCGCCGTCCACATTTTCGCCAGCGTGAAGTACGTCAGCGGCCGCACCCGCTCGGCCTTCGCAATGCCGTACGTCGCCTCCGCCGCCCACTGGTCGGCGTTCGCCTTGATCTGCGCGACCGCCCAGTTGTGTCCGAACCGGCGGGCGCCCGCAGCGCGCAGCAGCCTCCCGGCCTCGACGTCGGTGACGTCGAGGCGGAGGCGCACCGCGGCCTGTCCCGCAGCGGGCATCGTGCCGGTCGGGTATGACAGCGCATCACACTTTCACCGTAGGGGGGGCGGGGACTGAGTGGACGACGAGGGCCCGGGGAGCGGATGCTCCCCGAGCCCTCGTCACGTCCGGATCTCAGCGCGGCGGCCTCAGCGCCGGCGGCGGGCTCTGCGCAGCTCGTTGACCGCCAGCGCGAGCCCGCCGCCGATCAGGACGACCCACACCAGGCCGCCGTTGCCGAACCAGCCGACGGGCAGGTCCATCCCGGACATCAGCACGATGGCCAGCACGATGAACAGCACACCGGCGATCAGCGGGGTGCGCTCGACGTCGCGCCTGCGCGGCGTCCCGGCACCCGGGGCGGGGGGCCCGGGGAGCACCTCCGTGGCCTGCCGCGGGAACGGCTCCGGCTCAGCCACGGGACACCCGCACCGTGCCGACGCCGGACATGACGGTGATCTGGAACTCCGGCCGTGAGTCACCGGTCCACGGAGCCGTGCCCGAGCCACGGAAGAACCCGCCGTCGGGGCCGTTGCCGAACACCGTCGCGTCACCGATCCCGGGGTCCACGGTCACCTGTACGTCCGCGGAGTACGGCACCAGGACGTCGACGTCACCGAGTCCCTGGTGGATGCTGGTGACTATCGGGCCGGCCAGGTCGGAGACGTCCACCCCGGTGAGGTCGACGGTGAGGTTGCCGACGCCGTGCTCGTAGAGCCGGGGGACGTCGGCCGCGGTCGCCGGGTGGTAGACCCGGTCACCGACGTCGCCGTTGGGCAGGTGCACCGTCGAGACGACCGCCAGCGCGGCGGTGAGCACGACGCCCAGCCCGATCAGGCCGGCCTTGGCGCCGCGGCCCATGCCGGTGACCGCGCCGACCACCAGGCCGACGCCGACCACCAGCAGCGCACTGCCGAGGATGCCCCGCGCGCCGAGGTGGACGTCGGTGAACTGCCGCAGCAGCACCCCGACGCCGACGACGATCAGCAGCGCCGCGACGGTCACGCCGGGGACCGGCGACCGCGGACCGCTGGGCCGCGGGGCGGGCGCGGCCTCGCCAGGCTGGGCGGCGGGGGCGGGCGGCATGAGCAGCCACAGCAGGACGTAGATGATGATGCCGCTGCCGCCGGCGAAGGTCAGGGCGATGGCACCGACCCGCCAGAGCAGGGCGTCGACGCCGGTGTACTCGGCCAGCCCACCGGCGACACCGCCGAGGACCTTGTCGGTCCGGCTACGGCGCAGCTGGGGCCGGGCCGTGGGACCGGAAGGGGGAGGAGGGGGCCACCCGCCGGTGGGGTCGGCGACCGGGGGAGGCGCGGAGGGAGGCAGTGCTGAGGTCATGGCACGAGCCTGCCGACGTCGTCGCCACGGCGGTATCCGGGATCGACCGGATCCGACCCTGATCCGCACCGGCCACCCGACTCCGGGTGATCACCGATGGGCCCCCGGCGACGGCGGTGACACGATCGTCCCGTGACCACCAGCACCGCGCCGGCGGCCGGGCCGGCTGCCCGGCCGCAGCTCGTGCGTCCGCGGGAGGGCCGGTTCCTGGCCGGCGTGGCCGCGGGCACGGCGGCGCACCTGCGGCTGGACCCGTTCGCCGTCCGCATCGTCTACGTGGTGCTCGCCTTCCTGGGCGTCGGCGTCGTGGCCTATGCGCTGCTCTGGCTGACCATGCCGGCCGGCGACCCCTGGGCCGACACCGAGCGAGGGACCGAGGTCGACGGTGCGGTGGGGGAGCGGCCCAGCAAGCGACAGCTGCTCGGGCTGGCACTGCTGGCGCTCGTCGCGGTCAGCGTCGTGTCCCGGCTGGCCAGCTTCGGCGGCACCGACGTCGTCCTGCCGCTGATCCTCGCCGGTGCGGGCATGGCGGTGATCTGGCGGCAGTTCGACACCGACGCGACCCTGCTGCGCGGGACCGCCCGCTGGGGGCTGGCCGGCGGCGTCGTCCTCGGCGTCGCCGGCGTCGTCCTGCTGCTGGCCTCCACCGGGCAGCTCGCCAATGCCCGCAACGGCTTCACCGCGACGGTGGTGATCCTGGTCGGGATCACTTTGGCGACCGCTCCGCTGTGGCGCCGGCTGCTGGACCAGCGGACGGCCGAGCGCGCCGCCCGGATCCGCTCGGAGGAGCGTGCCGCGGTCGCCGCGCACCTGCACGACTCGGTGCTGCAGACCCTGGCGCTCATCCAACGGCACGCCGCGGACCCGACGGTCGTGGGTCGGCTGGCGCGCAGCCAGGAACGGGAGCTGCGGGCCTGGCTGTACGAGCCGACCGTCGCCACCGGCGGCACCTGGGCTGGCCTGGTCGCCCGGCTGGTAGCCGAGGTGGAGGCCGACCACGCCGTCACCGTCGAGCCGGTCGTCGTCGGCGACCTGCCGGTGGACGACGCGGTGGCCACCCTCGGCCAGGCGACGAAAGAGGCGGCGGTCAACGCGGCCAAGCACTCCGGCGCGGCCAGCGTCTCGCTCTACAGCGAGGTCACGCCCGGCTCGGTGACCGTCTTCGTCCGCGACCGCGGCACCGGCTTCGATCCGACGAGCGTGCCGACCGATCGGCGGGGGCTGCGCGACTCGGTGGTGGCCCGGCTGACCAGGATCAACGGCACCGCGACGGTGCGCTCGGCACCAGGAGAGGGGACCGAGGTGGAGCTGTGTCTGCCGCGCGGCGAGCGGGCGGAGGCGCCGGTATGAGCCGCACCCGGGTCTTCCTCGTCGACGACCACGCCATGGTCCGCGCAGGGGTGCGCGCCGAGCTCGGTGCCGATGTGGAGGTCGTCGGCGAGGCCGCCGACGTCGCCACCGCCGTCACCGGCATCCGGGGGACGACGCCCGACGTCGTCCTGCTCGACGTACACCTGCCCGGCGGCGGGGGGCACGCCGTCCTGCAGTCCCTGCGTGCGGAGCTTCCGGCGACCCGGTGGCTGGCGCTGTCGGTCTCCGACGCCGCCGAGGACGTCATCGCCGTCATCCGGGCCGGCGCCCGCGGCTACGTCACCAAGACGATCTCCGGGCCCGACCTGCGCGACGCCGTCGGCCGGGTCGCCGAGGGCGACGTCGTCTTCAGCCCGCGGCTGGCCGGCTTCGTGCTCGACGCCTTCGCCGCCACCGGCCCCGCCGCACCGGCACCCGCCGAGGACGAGGCAACCGACCCGGGCCTGGACCTGCTGTCGGCCCGGGAGCGGGAGGTCATGCAGCTGCTGGCCCGCGGCTACACCTACCGGGAGATCGGCGGCCGGCTGTTCATCTCGGTGAAGACGGTGGAGTCCCACGCCTCCAACGTGCTGCGCAAGCTGCAGTTGTCCAACCGCAACGAGCTCACCCGGTGGGCGGCCACGAACCGGTTGCTCTAGCTCACGAGTTCTCCTCGCCGGCGCTCGTCGGCCGCGTTCGCGGCTGCTGTGCTCCCGGTGAGCTCGCAGACTCGCTCACTGCTGCAGGGACTCGACGAGTGCGCGGGCCTGATCGACCAGCGGTGGCCGGTCCGCCGACGGGCCGACGACGACCCAGCCGTTCATCGCGCGGCCCTCCATCGGCTCGAAGGGCCGCGCGGTGCCGGCGGTGACGAGATCCTGCAGCCGGTCGGGCGGCAGCTTGAGCACCAGCAGATCGCGCCACCACACGGCGAAGAACTTCTTTCCGGTGCGCAGCCCCGGCGAGCCGAACATGCTCCCGCGGCTCACCGGCCCGCCCTCGGTCCGCTCGACCAGCCCCTCCCAGTCGGTCACGCGGGCAGGCTGCCCCCGCGGACGTTCCCGGACCGGCCCGGCACGACACCGCGGCCACGCGGCGCCGCTCGGGGCGCCGGGTGCTCAGCGGAAGTGGCTCTTGGGGATCACGCCGTGCACCCCGACCGTCCGGTCGACCACCTGGGACACCTCGAAGTCCGCGGCCGCCGAGAGGTAGGCATAGGCGACCGCCCGGTCCATGCCGAGGTCGGTCTGCAGGAAGTCCAGGGCGTTGACCACGGCGCGCCGCGAGGCGACGTCGAGATCGCTGACCTGGCCGTCGCGGGAGCCGTCGGGGTCGGACAGCCCGATCGGCACCCACGCGTCCGGTGTCTCCCCGAAGGGGTAGCGGAAGGCCACCGACGGCGCGTCCCCCGTTCCCTTGCGGCACACGGTCAGCCGGAAGGTCAGCCGCAGCGACCCCTCCAGCGCGGTCAGCGCCACCTCGCCGTTGCCCATGGACATGTGCGGGTCGCCCACCGAGAACAGCGCGCCGGGGGCGACGACCGGCAGGTAGAACGCCGAGCCCACGTTCAGCAGCCGCACGTCGATGTTGCCCCCGCCGAGGGTGGGTGGGATGGAGTTCAGCAGCGGGTCGTTGAGCACCGGGGCGTCACCCACGGTCGCCACCGACATCAGCCCGGCGAACGGGTCGATCGGCCAGGTCACCGAGCCGGTGCGCCCCACCGGAAGAGAGGCGCTGGGCACCCCGCCCCGGTCCGTAGCGATGGGGGTGAAGACCGAGACGTTGCCGTACTTCACCGGGTCCTTCGTCGCCCGCCCGTCGGGGGTGGCCGGCATGACCTCGGCGGGGCTGATGCCCCCGGCGGGGGTGGCGAAGGACACCGACAGGGCGCCCTTGCCGTGCCGACTGGAGATGACCCCGTAGGGCACGCGGGGCAGCGCCGACAGCGGCTCGACCTTGAGCACGTCGCCGGGCCGGGCACCCTCGACGTACACCGGCCCGGTGACCACGTGCGGACCGTCGGCGTCGAAGTCCCGGCGGTGCCGCGCGTAGCCCTTCGCGATGGCGACCGCGTCGGTGAGCACCCGGTCGCGGGGGACGCCCTTGCCCCCGAACCAGGCCACCGGGTCACGGCCCTGGTCCTCCAGCAGCCCCTCGTGGCTGACCGTGTCGACGGTGAGGGTGCGGCCCGACCGCACCCGGGCCACCGGGGCGTCGGTCGTGCGCGGCAGGTATCCCCAGTAGACCTGCTCGGTGCGCGAGGGCAGGTAGACGTCCCCGTCGATCGGTCCCTTGCCGGGCTGCAGCACCTCGCCCGGCAGGCGGGTCCGGCCGGTGGGTGAGGCCGCCGCCGGCGGGGCGGCGGCGACACCGACGGCGGCGAGGGCGCCGGTGGCCAGGGCGGCCTGGACGAACGTCCGGCGACCGAGGGCGCGTTCCAGCCGCCCGGCCGCGACCGCGGGTCCAGGTGTGGTGTCCCCGGTCGCGTGCGCTGCGTGTGTCACGTGCCCTCCCGGTGCCTGGTCCTGGCGGTGGGGCGATGTCTACGTGACCTCTGTTGCGGCTGGGTACGCGCTGGGCGCCGTCGGTGTTGCGGTGCGGTTTCCGCGGCGCCCGGTCAGGCGGTGTGGACGACGTGGAACGCCTCGGCCAGGCGCCCCTCGGACAGGCCGTGGGTCTGCGCGGTCTGCCGCATCCAGGCGGTGACGAACTCCTCGAGCTGGCCCGGCGGCTGGTGGCTCACCTGGGTGACGTGCGCGCGCAGCGCCGCGAACTTACGGTCGGCCACGTCGGTGACGTCGACCGCGTGGTCCGCGCGGGGACTGGCGCCCAGCCACACCTCCGACACCGTCCAGGCCTCGAGCCCCTCGTCGGCCAGCAGCTCGGGGAAGGCGAAGGGGTTGCGGGCGTCCGGGTAGACCGCCCGCAGCGTGGACTCACCGACGATCATGTGGTCGGGGTGGCTCGCGCCGATCCGGTCCCAGAAGCGCTCGGGTGAGCTGGTCAGCACCCGCTGCGGGCGGACCTGCCGGATCACCCGGCTGATGTCCCGGCGCAGGTCGAGGGTCGGCTCCACCCGGCCGTCCGGATAGCCCAGGAAGCGCACGTCGCTGACGCCGAGGACCTTCGCGGCGGCGCGTTGCTCCTCCTGCCGCAGCAGCGGCATCTCCTCCCGCGGGGTCTCGTCGAACCCGCCGGCGTCGCCGTCGGTGACGATGCAGTAGACGACCTCCGTGCGGGCCGCCGTCCAGGTGGCCACGGTGCCGGCGCTGCCGAAGTCCACGTCGTCGGGGTGGGCGAGCACGCACAGGGCGCGCTCGACGTGCTCGGCCGGCTGTGTGGGGAGGCACAGGGTCACGTTGCGGAGCCTAGGTCGCCGTCCGGACGGCGACCGGCGGAAACCGGTGCGCCGATGCCGTTGCCCGGTGGCGAGCACCGGGGGAGAGCGCGGCGAGCAGGTCGACGTGCCAGTCGACCTGCGCACGCCGGCCGGCGCACCCGTAGGGGCGGACGAGGTCCAGCCGGGTGATCGTGGCGCCGGTGTCGGCCCACAGCAGAGCCAGGTGACAGCGCGGGGAGCCGGTGCCGGCCCGCCCGTCGTCGAGGGCCAGCTGGGTCTGCGTGCTGGGGGTCTGCCGGTAGAAGGCCCGCAGCCCGGGGGTGTCGGCGGCCGGCAGCTCGCCGTCCTCGGAATGCCAGACACGGACCACGTCGGTCGGGGTGCCCAGGATCAGCCCGCTCATCGGCAGGCCCAGGTTCTCCGGGCCGGTGTCGGAGAGCTCCAGCTGGCGCCCGTGCCGCGGATCGATCCCGGGAACGGGAACCGGGACGGCGCGCGGGTCGTCCAGGTCGGCGCCCCAGGGCCGAAGGTGCTCCATCGCCTCGCGGCGGACCAGTTGGTGGTCCAGGTGCCGGTCGGCGGTGGGGTTCCAGCCGTGGGCGGCGTGCACGGCCGCGCTGACCGCCACGCCGGCCCGCAGGGCATCGTGCACGGACACCAGCAGCGGCCACAACCGCTGGGTCACCGCACCGGGGGAGGAGTCCACGCGTGCGATCCTCACCCAGGACACCGACAGTCCGCGGCAGCGCCGCGTCGTCCGCGGGTCTGCCGGTCTGCCGGTCTGCCGGTCTGCGGGTCTGCGGGTCAGAGGCGACCGCGGCCGTGGCGGAGCAGCATCATGCCCAGCGATGCACCGTCGGGCCCGAGCGCGTTGCGGAACCGGCACAGCACCTGCTGCTCGCGCGACAGCGACAGCCGGGTGCCGCCGGTGGTGGCGCGCACGACGCCGATCTCCTGGGAGATGGCCAGCCGACGCTGGACGAGCTCGATGATCGCGGCATCGCAGGCGTCGATCTCCCCGCGCAGCTCGCCGATCCGTGCCGCCGGGTCGGCGGGCACGGTCGGGGTGAGGTCCGGGGCGGCGGGGTGCGAGGCGGCGGTGACGGTGCTCATGGGGTCCTCCGGGAAGTGAGCGGGCCTCGGACCCCAGGAAACGGAAAACGCCCCGGGGCCGTGGGCCCGGGGCGTCGTGTGCGGCGGCTGTTCAGCCAGCGGAGACGGACACCGGAACCCGGTGGCCGTAGTAAAACTCGCGGTGGCGAAGCACGGCGACGAGTGTGCCACACATCCCCTCCGGTTGGCCAACGCCCCCGGCGGCGCCGGCCGGACGTGTCGGTGCCCCGGCTTAGAGTGGCGGGGTCATGAGCAGCCCGCAGCAATCCCTTCCCGGCACCGCCGCACTTCCCCGCGCCACCCCCGGCCAGGCCGGCCGCGAGCTGGACCGGATGCTCGCCGGGCTCAACGGTCCGCAGCGGGCGGCCGTCGTCCACGAGGGCGGTCCGTTGCTCATCGTGGCCGGCGCCGGGTCCGGCAAGACCCGGGTCCTCACCCACCGCATCTCGTACCTGCTCGGCGCCCGGCACGTCCAGCCCGGGGAGATCCTGGCGATCACCTTCACCAACAAGGCCGCGGGGGAGATGAAGGAGCGGGTCGCCGCCCTCGTCGGGCCGCGCGCCCGGGCGATGTGGGTGTCGACGTTCCACTCGATGTGCGTGCGCATCCTGCGCGCCGAGGCCGGCAAGCTGGGCATGAAGAGCTCGTTCACCATCTACGACCAGGGCGACTCGGTCCGGTTGATGACGATGGTCGCCCGCGACCTCGAGCTGGACAGCAAGCGCTATCCCGGCCGGAGCCTGGCCAACCAGGTGTCCAACCTGAAGAACGAGCTGGTCGACGAGGAGTCCTTCGTCCCGACGACGCCGCCGGAGAAGGTGCTCGCCGAGGCCTACCGGCTGTACCAGCGCCGGCTGCGCGAGGCGCACGCGATGGACTTCGACGACCTGATCATGACGACGGTCCACCTGCTGCAGGCCTTCCCCGACGTGGCCGAGCACTACCGCCGCCGCTTCCGGCACGTGCTGGTCGACGAGTACCAGGACACCAACCACGCCCAGTACGTGCTGGTCCGTGAGCTGACCGGCCCGGTCGGCGGTCCGGTCCCGCCCGCCGAGCTGTGCGTGGTCGGGGACGCCGACCAGTCCATCTACGCCTTCCGCGGCGCGACCATCCGCAACATCGACGAGTTCGAGCGCGACTACCCCGAGGCGACCACGATCGTCCTGGAGCAGAACTACCGCTCGACCCAACGGATCCTGCGGGCGGCCAACCAGGTGATCGCGCGCAACACCTCCCGCCGCCCCAAGAACCTGTGGTCCGACGCCGGGGACGGCGAGCTGATCGAGGGCTACGTCGCCGACAACGAGCACGACGAGGCCGCCTGGGTCGCCGAGCAGATCGACGCACTCACCGACGAGGGCAAGGCCCAGCCCAAGGACATCGCGGTCTTCTATCGCACCAACAACGCCTCCCGGGTCTTCGAGGAGGTGTTCATCCGGGTCGGCATGCCCTACAAGGTGGTCGGCGGCGTCCGCTTCTACGAGCGGCGCGAGGTCCGCGACGCGCTGGCCTACCTGAAGGTGGTCGCCAACCCCGCCGACGTGGTGAGCCTGCGCCGGGTGCTGAACACCCCCAAGCGCGGCATCGGTGAGCGGGCCGAGGCCTGCGTCGAGCAGCTCGCCGACCGCGAGCGGATCGCCTTCGCCTCCGCGCTGCGCCGCGCGCCGGAGGCCCCGGGCCTGGCCACCCGCTCGCTGAAGGCGATCCAGGAGTTCGTCGCGCTGCTGGAGGAGTTCGAGCAGCTGGTCGAGACCGGCTCGGGCCCGGCGGCGCTGCTGGAGAGCATCCTGGACCGGACCGGCTACCTCACCGAGCTGGAGGCGAGCACCGACCCGCAGGACGAGGGTCGGGTCGACAACCTCAACGAGCTCATCTCGGTCGCCGCGGAGTTCGAGGCGGCCAACCCCGGCGGCACGGTCACCGACTTCCTGGAGCAGGTCTCGCTGGTCGCCGACGCCGACCAGATCCCGGTCACCGGCGACGACGCCGGGGTGGTCACGATGATGACCCTGCACACCGCCAAGGGCCTGGAGTTCCCGGTCGTCTTCCTCACCGCGCTGGAGGACGGCGTCTTTCCGCACCTGCGCGCCCTCGGCGACCCGCGGGAGCTGGAGGAGGAGCGCCGGCTGGCCTACGTCGGGATCACCCGGGCGCAGGAGCGACTGTTCCTGTCCCGGGCCACTGTCCGCACCAGCTGGGGGCAGCCGGCCTACAACCCGCCGTCCCGGTTCCTCGACGAACTGCCGGCCGACACGGTGCACTGGTCGCGGCTGGAGCCGGCCGCACCGACCGGCTACGCCTCGGCGCAGTCCCGGGTGGCCGCCACCGGCCTGTCCACCGGTGGGCTGCGCGGCGGAGCGGGTAACCGCGCGGTGATCAACGTCGACGTCGGCGACCGGGTCAGCCATGACGCGTTCGGCCTGGGCACCGTCGTGGAGGTGACCGGCGCCGGGGACAAGGCGCAGGCGACGGTCGACTTCGGCTCCGGCGGCACCAAGCGGCTGGTGCTGCGCTACGCGCCGCTGGTCAAGCTCTGACGGCTCCAGCGCCGCCCCGCGACGTCGGAGCCGTCAGGCGCTGACGTCCGAGGAGAGCAGCTGTCCCCCGCTGTCCCAGCAGGTGCTGGACACGCGGCCGCGACCGCCGGCGGGCGGTCTGACCGCGCCGCAGACGAGGCACCGACCGCGATGTTCGTCGCGGCTGCCGCAGCGGTGACACGGCTCGGCCATCCGGGCCTCCTGGCGATACCGGATCTGGGCGCTCCCGGCGCAGAGGGAAGCACCTGCCGCACGCGCGTGGTGGACTTCCGCAACGACTGTCCGACGCGTCGGCGCGCGTGGGCGCGCGTCGTCGCCCGACACGGGGACCATCCTCACGCGATGGCCACACGGCGACTCAGCCGACGGTGATGCCCCGTGCCGCCAGCCAGTTCGCCGGGTCGGTGGGCTTGCCGTTCATTCCGCCCTTGTGGATCTCGAAGTGCAGGTGCGGGCCGGTCGACTGGCCCTCGCTACCCACCTTCGCGATCGTGTCCCCGGCGGAGACGACGTCGCCGGCGTGCACGTACATGTAGCGCATGTGGCCGTAGATCTCGACGTTGCCGTCGGCGTCCTGGATGTAGACGGCGTTGCCGTAGCCCGACGCCGGGCCCGCGCGCAGCACGACACCGTCGGCGGCCGCGACGATCGGGGTGCCCAACGGCGCGGCCAGGTCGATGCCCCAGTGCATCGTGCCCCAGCGGGTGCAGAAGCAGGTGGTGAGCCGGCCCTGGGTCGGCAGCACGAATGCCGGCTGGCGCGCCGCCCGGGAGGCGGCGATCTCGTCCAGTCGGGCCTGTGCCTCGGCCTGGCTGATCTCCCCGCGGGCGCCGGCGATGTCGACGCCGCCGGCGAAGCCGGTCTCCTCCATGCCCAGGCCGTAGTCCTGCCCGGAGGCCGTCGGCGTGCTGCTGCCCGGACCGACCAGGCCACCGGTCGCACCAGCGATCAGGGCGCCCGCGACCACAGCGGCCAGCAGCAGGGCCGGGCGGCGCCGGGGCGCGGTGGGCAGCCCGCCGGTCAGGCCACGCGGCAGGGAGCGACGTGACAGGGAGCGACGTGACAGGGAGCGACGTGGCAGGGAGCGACGTGGCAGGGAGCGACGTGGCAGGGAGCGACGTGGCGTCGCCTCCTCCTGGACCGGGGCGTCGTCGGTGGTGGTGTCCTGCGGGAGCTCGATGACGTCGAAGTACTCGTCGTCCGGGTCGTCGGTGGAGGTGGAGTGGGTGCCGGCCCAGTCGCTGTCCCGGTCGACGGGCCCGGCGAGGCGCTGGTCGCTCGCGGTGGCGGTGTCACCGCCGTCGGTGCCCCGGGCGGTCCCCGGGGAGATCCGCGGCCGGGGGATGAGGCCGACCGCGGCCTGCCCGGCGGTGGCGGGCTCGGCCCAGGACCGGTCGGCGAGATCGTTCTGGCGGGACAACGGAGCACCTTCCCGAGCGCAGCGCCGCGGGGGGAGCCGCGGCGCCTGACGGGCACCGGCCGGCCGTGGGAGGTGGCGGCTGGTGCGTGCACATCAGCTGTGCGGCGCCCCCGGACTGCTCCCTCGGGCGCCGCCCCGGACGTTATGCAGGCGCCCGGAGGTCACCAAGGACCTGACGGGGCGTGTCGTGATCAGTGCGCAGGGTCAGCAACTCCTGTCACACGAGCCCCATCGGGGCTCTCAGGCGATGGCGACAGCGGTGTTGCCCGGGACGACGTCGGCGACGGTGCGCCGACCGGCCAGGGTGGCGGCCACCTCGTCCACGACCGCCCGGTGGATCGGCAGGGACATGTGCCCGACCCCGCGGACGAGGACGTTGCGCGCCTGCAGGTCGGGGTGGTCGCAGCGGCCGACCCGGGAGGGCACCAGCACCTGGTCCAGGTCGCTGTAGATCGCGGTGATCCGGGTGCGGCAGCCGGGGGCGGGTTCGGCGAGTTCCCGCAGCAGCGGGGAGCCGGGGCGCAACTGACGCACCAGCGGGGTGGGCAGCACGTGCGCCAACCGGGTGCCGGCGTGAGGCGTCCCCAGGGTGACCAGCGACTCGATCCGCCGGTCACCGCCCAGTCGCTGCACCAGGTACCGGGCCACCAGCCCGCCGAGGCTGTGACCCACGACGTAGACGCGGTCGTGTCCGGTCTCCTGGCAGATCCGCTCGATGTGGGTGCCCAGTGCGGCCGCGGCGCTCTCCACGTCCCGCAGCAGGGGGCTGTAGTTCCACGTGCAGACCTGGGCGAAGCCCCGGCGCCGCAGGCTGCGGCGCATCACGGTGAAGATCGACCGGTTGTCGACCAGTCCGTGCACGAGGATGACCGGGATACGGGCGACCAGGGGGTTCTCGGCGAACAGCGCGCGGACCGCCGGTGGCTGGGTGCCCGGACGGAACCGGGCGTCCGGGCGGAGTTGCTCGGTGCGGGTGCCCAGCGGGTAGAGCAGGGCGTGCGCGCCCACCCAGGCGAGCTCGGTGAGGCTACCGGCGACCATGGCCGGTGCGAGCAGCGAGAGAAGCCCACTCCGCTCGCCGGCCACGGGTGACCCGAGGAGGTCACTCCCGGCCGTCGGCGGCAGACCGTGCCACCCTGGAGCCGAGAGCGGGTCGCTGGTGTCCACCTCGCCTGCCTCTCGTCGGATCTCGTGGCCGTACCGGACGGCGGGCGCACCTGATGCGCTCGCCGCCGGGGCCCGTAATGCCCCTGTGTGCTCGATGTCACACATCGGCAACATAGCGGCCGACCATGACCGGCGAACCGACCAGCACCCGACGAAAGGGGACTCGTGCCCGCCCGGAACCGTGCTCCCGCCTCCGCCGACCGGCAGGGGGGCTCCCCGCGGGGGACCGCCCGCCGTACAGCCGCAGCCGTGACGGGACGGCGCGACCGGGACGACGTGTCCCGCGGGTCGGAGGGCCTGGTCGTGGGCCACGTCCCGGTGCTCGCCCGTGCCGCCGGCGTGCTCCTCGCTCTTGCCGGCGTGCTGGCCGGGGTCGCCGCGTTCCCGACCTACCTGGTCGTGGGCGGGGCCGCGGTCTCCCCGGTCACCGGCCCGCTGGACGCGGTGGTCGCGCTGGTCGCACCGGTCGCCGCGGTGGTGGTCGGCGTCGCCCTCGTGCTCGGCCTCGTCCCTCGGCTGGGCCTGGCCTATGCCGCCGTCAGCGGCGCGCTCGCGGTGGGACGGCTGCTCATCGAGCTCTACCAGGGGCACGGCTCCACGGCCCGGCCCGCGGTGGAGTTGCTCGCCGGCCAGCGGGTGCTCACCAGCACGGTCGAGACCGGACCCGGTTGGGTGCTGGGCGTGGCCGCGCTGGCGGTGACGATCGGTGCGGGCGTGGTGGCGCTGCTCGCCTGGAACCGGACGGTCATGGAGGACGGCGGCTCGCTGGACCCGCGCCGGCCCGCCCTTGCCGGGCTGGCGTCACTGGTCGGCGTGGCGGCGGTGCTCTGCCTGGCCCTGCCGGCCGCCGACGTCCCCGACCGGATCGTCACCGACCCCACCACCGGTCTGGAGACCGTGGTCACCGTCGAGGGCCCGCAGGCGCTGCTGGAACGGCCCGGCCTGGCGCTGCTCGGGGGCCTGCTGCTGGCCGGTGCGTTGGTGCTGTGCTCGGTGGTCGCGCCGTCCCTGCGCCCCCGGCTCGCCGCGGTCGGAGGGCTGCTGGGGGTGACCGTCCAGTTGCTCGCCAGCGCGCTGACCGGCGCCCGTGACGCCGCCCACAGCCCCGACGTGGTGTGGACGGTGCCGGGGATGGGTCTCCTCGTCCTGGCCGTCGCCTCGGCCGGAGTGACCCTGCTGGCCTGGCGCTGGCACCGCGCCCCCGCCGACCGACGTGCGGGGTGACCGGCGCGGTTCGGGGACCTGCGCGTCGGGTCAGGTCACCGGCAGCGTGAGCCGTCCGGGCACGCCCGGCCCGGTGCGCACGGTCAGCGGCTGGGGGAGCGTCGAGCCGCGGTAGGCGAGGTCCCCGCCGGCCAGCACCACGGCCAGCCGGTGCCCGGGGGCGAAGCGGTGCACGATCGCCGGCAGCTCGACGGTCACCGGCCGGTCCACATCGGCCACGCGCACCGGGGAGATCAGCCGGTGCGGCAGCTCCACCGTGCCGTCCGGACCGACGTCGTAGAGCTTGACGTACACCACCAGCTGACCGCCGGGACCGGTGAGCTGACTCGTCCGCACCGTCGGTGCGTCCAGGCTGACCGTCAGCCGGGCAGAGCCGACGACGTCCAGTGGCGCTGTCAACGGTGACGTGCTGAACCGCACCGCCGTCCCCGGTGGGTCGGTGACCGGTCCGCTCTGGTCGAGGTAGGCCGTCTCGGTGTAGTTCGGCCCGACCGGCGCCACGCCGCCGTAGGCGCTCAGCCCCGGGACGACGGTTCCCGGATCGGTCACCAGGGCGCCACCGGCCGGACCGCCGCCGGACAGGTACAGCGAGCGCTGCCGGCCCACCGGGTAGCTCGCGGCGGTGGCGTAGGCGGCGGCGACGTCCGTGCCGTCGTAGGCGAAATCCCGGAAATAGCAGAAGCCCAGCTTCGGCGCCGGACCGGCGCCCTTGAGGTGGTGGGCGAACCAGGCCAGCACCTGACGGCCCTGGTAGGACGCGGCGGGGTGTCGTTGGTCGAGCTCGCCGGGTAGCGGGGTCAGGGTGCTGTGGCCCCAGGACTGCCAGACCATCGACACCGGCGTGCCCTGTGCCCGCAGCGCCGCGAAGGTCGCCACCGACTCCTGCAGGTTGAACAAGGTGTCGGCCTGGCCCTGGGCCAGCAGTGTGGGCACCCGGACGTCGCCCAGGTAGCTGGCCACCGAGACGGACCGGAGGAACTCGATCGAGGCCGCGCCGGGGTGGCCCTGCGCGGCCACCTCCAGCAGCGCCTGGCAGACGCGGGGGTCGAAGTTCGCGCAGGTGTCCGCGGCGAACGCCCGCCAGCGTGTCGGGTCGGCGAGGGCCTGCAGGTCCTGCGCGCCGTTGATCACGCCGAGGGAGGTGAACAGCGCGGCCCACTGGTACTTGAAGACGCCGGTCTGCCGGGAGCTGACCGAGCCCGAGGCCGCCGTTCCCCCGGGGAAGGCGCTGTTGTCCGGGTCCAGCGAGTAGGACAGGTCGTTCCAGGTGATCATCGGAACGATCACGTCCAGCCGGTCGGTGCCGGCCGCGTGCTCCACGGCTGCCGCGGCGAACTGCACCTGGCCGCCGTACGAGCCGCCGATCATGCCTACCGACGGGTCGAAACGGGTCCCGGCGTCGCCGTCCTCCCGGACCACCTGGTCGATGACCACGGGCCGGCCGGTTGCGTCGTCCACCGCGTGCACGGACGGGTCACCGCCCAGGAAGCGAAGCAGCTGGCTGGCCGCGGCACCGTCGTGCTGCCGATCGTCCAGGGTGATCGGGCAGGTGTCACCGTCGACGAAACCGAGGCCGGTGTAGGCCAGGGTGACGTAGCCCTGCTCGCCCAGGCCCTGGGCCAGGTCCGCCTGGTCGGCCTTGGTGCCGCCGAAGCCGTTGGTGCTCAGCACGGCGGGGGCCCGGTGCCGCGCGTCCACCCCCGAGGGCACGTACAGGTCGGCGTCGACCTGGCAGGCCCGCTGTTCGGTGCCCAGGCCGGTGACGGTGATCGTCAGGTCCTGGGGCGTGATCGGCGTGGCGGTGCTCGCACCGGCCGGCGGCGCCGGCGCGCCGGCGGTGCTGGCGGTGAGCGCGGCGGTGAGCGCGGCGGTGAGCAGCACAGTCCTGGTCCGTCGCACGGGCAGGCGCCTCTCGGGTCGGGAACTCGAGCGTCGGGCGCGGCCGTGCCGATGCTGTGATGCGCCCCACGCTGGTCAACGCGCGTGCGGCGTAGCGGTTACGGGCGGGCTACGGTGCCTGTTCGTGGATCTCTTCGAATACCAGGCCCGTGACCTGTTGGCCTCGCACGGTGTACCCGTGCTCCCCGGTGGCGTCGCCGAGACGCCCGAGCAGGCGGAGGCGATCGCCCGCGAGATCGCCGCGCCCGTCGTCGTCAAGGCGCAGGTGAAGGTCGGTGGCCGCGGCAAGGCCGGCGGCGTCAAGCTGGCCGACGACCCCGAGACCGCCAAGGCGCGGGCCCAGGACATCCTCGGCCTGGACATCAAGGGCCACATCACGCACCGCGTGATGGTCGCCCAGGCCAGCGACATCGCCGAGGAGTACTACTTCTCGTACCTGCTGGACCGCTCCAACCGCACCT
>JAOPWG010000183.1 GCA_025965775.1 Modestobacter sp.
ACGCCGCGATGAACAGCTCGAGGGTCCGGTCGGACAGCCGCTGGCCGTTCAGCGCCCGGCCGACCCGGTTCTCCAGGCTGCGCGGCCGGTGTTCGGCACCCACCTCGCCGGACTCGTAGAGGTGAGCCGCCGGTACCGCGGTTCGGCCAACAACGCGGCGAGCCGCCGCGCCGCCAGGCGCAGGCCGACGTCCTGCTCCATCGCCCGCCCCCCGCGGCCGGGTGGCCACGTCACGGCCACATCGACTGTGTAACAACGCCGCAGGGCAGCCGCGAGACACGGGGGCTCTCGCGGCCCGCCAGGCCGAAGCCGGGCAGGGCGGTCAGCGCCACGGGCGGGCCCCCGGACGCCGTCCCCGCTCCTGCCGGTGGCCGCCGGTCAGGCCTCCAGCGCCTGCTCGAGCGCCGGCCAGCGCAGCCAGAACTCCCGCTCGGCCTGCTCGGCGCGGGCCTGCTCGAGACCGTGCACACGGCCGTAGGTCCACGCGTTCTCACCGGCGGCGAAGGCCTGCAGGCCCACCTGGGTGCAGACCTCCCGGGTGAGGAAGGTGTCCTGCCGGTCCCCGAGCACCTGCTGGACCTGCTTGAGCGGGGTGAGCAGTGCCCCGACGGGGTTGCCGAGCACCTGCTCGGAGACCTCGGCGGTGTAGCGCAGTCGCTTGGCGGCTTTGCGGACCTCGTGCAGCGCGGTCGGGTCGTCGCTGCCCTGTGCGGCCTCGACCGTCCGGCGCAGCCGCTTCCCGGTGTGCGCCAGGACCGCGGTGAGGACCGGTCCCGCGGGCTCGGTGGCCCGGTCGGTCATCGGCGGGTCGGCCACCAGCTCGGCCAGCGCGTCGAGCGCCTGGAGGTAGCGCGGGCTGGTCACCGCGCGGTGGGCCTCCTCGGTGCCGGCGAGGCCGTCGCGCAGGTCCTCCTGCTGGAGCCGCGCAGCGACCGGGCCGAGCACCAGCTCGGGTGGCTGGGCCGCCACCAGCTCGCGGAGGTGGGCGACGGAGACCTCCGCGTCGCGGGAGCCGGCCAGCTGCGCACCGATCCACTGCAGTTCGGCGCGGAGCGGGTCGGTGGCGTCCCGGTCGAGCACCGGCCGGAAGGCGGCCAGCACGCTGCGCAGCCGGCGGCAGGCCACCCGGACCTGGTGGACGCCGTCGGGCTGGTCGGTGCGGACCATCAGGTCGGCCTCCTGCAGCGCAGCGGCCCCGGTGGTGAGCGCGGTACGGAGGACCTCGCCGGCCGTCCGGGCGGCAGCGGCGGGCGCTGCCCCCTTCTCGGCCTTCCCGTTCTTCTTCCCCTTCTTGCCCCTCTTCGTCTCCTTCCCGACCGATGCCCCCCCGGCGGGACCTGCGACCGGCGGGGTCGGCGGGGTCGGCGGTATGCCGGTGCCGAGCCGGTCGGCGAGCACCCGGGACAGCTTGGACGGCGACCGGGCGGGCTCGGCACCCGCGGCGACGAGGGCCGCGCCCGCCGCGGCGAGCAGCTCCTCGTCACCGTCGACGAGCTCGACCTCCACCTCCCGCCAGGCCGAGACGACGGCAGCCACCCCGGGCTCGGCGGGGAGCGCGGTGCCGGTGACGTGGTCGTCGGCGACCTCGGCGAGCACCCGGCCGTCGGCGTCGAGCAGTTCGGTCACGATCCGGCGGGTGTGCAGGAGGGCGACCTGGGTGACGGGTGCGGTGCGGACGATGCCGAGCACGGGGGCCAGCACGCCCCTGGTGGGCGTCCTGACGGCCCGGCCGAGGGGGGAGCGCAGTTCGCGGCGGGCGCCGGCGGAGGCGGGCAGCTTGACGTGCCAGCCGGCGTCCGTGCCTCCGGTGCGCCGGCGGAGGGTGACGCGGGCGCGGGCCAGACGCAGGTCGGCAGTGTCGTAGTACGTGGCCTCGAGGGTGTGCTCGACCGGTTCGGCGACCGACACGACCCCGGGCACCCCGGCGAGGTCGGGCAGCACGAACGCCTCCCCGACGTCGTACTTGCGCTCGATCTCCACCTGCACGTCGCCCACGACACCACTCCTCTGCTGCCCGACCCGGACGGACCCTGGCGGGCGAGTCCTACCGCACCGGGGTGAACCGCGCACCGCCGAGGGTCCGGCGACGCCGCTGGGACGGACCGGTTCGACTGTGACCCACCGATGATCAGTGTGGCGGATACCGTGACCGCGATGTCCCCACGCCAGGCGGTGCGCGCCCGTGCTGCCGCGCTCACCGCTCCGTGGGCGGTCTGGGCACTGCTGCGCGCGACCGGGAGCGAGCGCGGCTTCCCGTTGGTGCCGGCGCTGGCATTCACCCCGTACGCGGCGGCGTCGAGCGTGCTCCCCCTGGTGGTGGCGGCGCGCAGCCGGGCCTGGGGGGTCGCCGTGGTGGCCGCGGGCGCGGCCGCCACGCTCGGCGGGGCGGTGCTCGGCCGGGCGGGTCGCCGTCCGACGGAGTGGGAACCGGGCACGCGGCGGCTGCGGCTGCGGCTGGCCACGGTGAGCATGCGGCTGGGCGAAGCCGACCCGCGAGCCGTGCTGGACCTGGTGACCGACCACCGCGTGGACGTCCTGGCGCTGCAGGAGGTGACGCCGGAGGCGGCGATGGCGTTGCGCGCTGCGGGTATCGGCGACCTGCTGCCGCATTCGCACGTGATCGCGGCGCGGGACGGGTCGCCACCGGCGGCCGGTGGAGCCCTCTGGTCCCGGCTGCCGGTACTGGAGCGGTTGGCGGTGGCGGGACGCTTCGAGCAGCCGACGGCGCGCCTGGCGGTGCCCGGGGCACCCGACGTGGAGGTGACCGCGGTCCACACGAAGCCGCCGTCGACCTCGTCGCGGGCGGTGGCGAGGTGGGCGGCGGACCTGGCCGAGCTGCCCGGGCCGGAGAGCGGGGTGCTGCGGGTGCTGGCGGGGGACTTCAACGCGACCCTCGACCACGGGGCGCTGCGGCGCGTGCTGGCGCTGGGCTACCGGGACGCCGCACGGGAGGTGGGCCTGGCCCTGCGGGCGACGTGGACCCCACTGCGGTCGCCACACCCCCGGCTGACGTTGGACCACGTGCTGGTGGACCCGCGGGTGGGGGTGGTCTCGGTGACGCTGGTGCCGGTCGCGGGCAGCGACCACCGCGCCATCGTCACCGAGTTGGTGCTGCCCCCGCGGCCCGGGTGACCCCGCCTCGGAACGGCGGCGGTTCGTCCTCGGCCGGTCGATCGCCCGGCGCTCGGCCCGCGGGCAGGTCGTCGTCGGTCCCAGTCCCGGTGGTCGGGTGGTGCGAACCTGGCCGGTGAGCACCCGGACCGCCTGTGGACCGAGTGACATCCACCGCGAGGCGCGGGTGTAGTTCCCCGGACGGCGGGTTCCGCACCACCGCCGCCCGGGCTCTCCCGGACTACCCCGCACACCACCTTCCTGCACACGATGGGTCCGACATCCCGAGAGATGGACGCCGCCCGGCATGGGGTCACGCAACGGAGTCCCCGGGTGACAGCGGAGCGGAGGCACTCAGCCCACGCGGACGTCCTCCATGCCGGTCACCGACACCACGTCGCCCCGGTGCAACTGCCGCCCCCGGCGCTCCTCCGGCTCACCGTTGACCTGCACGTCCCCACTGGCCAGCACGTCCTTCACCTGGGCGCCGGTCGGCACGGCATCGACCAGCTTGAGCAGCTGGCCGAGGCGGATGGTGTCCTCACCGGACCGGATCTCGATGGTGCGCATCCGCTGATCATCTCCCAGGTCGGGCCGCGGCCACCTCGTCCCCGAGGGACACCCGGCCCGGCCGGGCGACGAGCGCGCCGACGGCGAGCGATCCGCCGCGCTCCCGGTGGATCGTCTCGAGCACGCCGGTGTCCCGGCTGATCCCACCGGCCTGCGGTCGCGTCGTCATGACGCACCGGGGCACCCGCCGGGCGACGTCGAGCACCGACGTCCCGACCGCCACCCGGCCGCCGACAAGGGCGTCCTCCCCCGCCCCGCTGAGCACGACGTCGGCCCGGAACCGTCGGCGGTCCCAGCCGCTCAGCGTCCCGGCGGACACCAGCGTGACCCGGGCGTTGTCGTGGAAGGCGCCGTCCGCCCGGAGAACGGGTTCCAGCTGGACTCGTCGTCCGGGTCGTCCGGGTTCTCGTACCGCCAGGCGCCGGTCGCGGCGCCCGCCGACCGCAGGGTCACCCGCCGACCCGCCCAGGCAGAGGACGTCGTCGTCCCGGGTGACCGTCCCGTCGGGGAGCACCACCTCCGCGCTCCCGTCCGCGCGCAGTCGGCCGGCGGCCAACAGCAGCTCCCGGCACCCGCCGGGCAGTCGGCCCGAAGCCCGCATCCAGGTCGAACAGCGCCCAGCCGCGGTCACCGGCGACCCCCTCCGACCACAGCTCGGCTGCCTCCATCCGCTCGCCCAGCCGCGACTTCACCGGATGTCGCCAGATCTCGATCACCCGCAGCGGGCCGGTCACGCCGGCGTCCAGCGCAGCGTCCATGTGCCAGACCACGTGCCACCGGGCGGGAGGACGACGAGGTCCACACCGTCGGCCAGCGCGTTCGGCGGGCAGGTCATCGGCTCGACGGCGAGGCTGCGGCGGCGCTGGCCACTCGGCAGGGTGTCGCCGGAGTAGACCTGCAGCCACGGCCACGAACCGTCGACGGCGAGCTCGAGCGCCCCGGCCGGTCCACTCAGCCGCACCCGGGCCCAGCCGTCGTCGTCGCGGACGAGGTCGGTGAGCGGGTCGTCCAGGGCGCGGTCACCGATCCGGCCGACCGCGCCGTCGAACGGACGGCGGGTGCCCAGCGGCAGCCCGCCCGCCACGTCCAGCGCGGTGCGGGCCGGCACGGTGAGCTCCGCGTCGGCCAGACCGCCCTCCTCCGCCGCGCCCACGTGCAGGTAGGGGTGCATCCCCAACCCGAAGGGGGCGGCGGTCCCACCGGCGTTGCGCACCCGCACGGTGACCGTCAGCTGGTCGGGGTCGAGCCGGTAGTCGATCGCGGCGGCGAGCCGGAACGGGTAGCCCGACCGCGGCTCGACGACCGTCCCGACCGTCACCCCGTCCTGGCTGCTGGCCAGCAGCGACCACGGCTGCGCCGACACCAGCCCGTGGATCGCGTTCGGGGACGCCGGGCTCACCACGTCCAGCTGCAGGTCCCGGTCGCCCCAGCGCCAGTGGCCGCCGCGCAGCCGGTTCGGCCACGGCAGCAGGACACCGCCCCGACGGCCCGCCGGGACCGTGCCCGCCGGGTAGCCGTCCAGCACGTCCCACCCACCGACGACGAGCCGGCGCAGCCCGCCCCCGCGGAGGTCCACGGCGAGCCGGGCGTCGCCGCGCTGCACCCAGGCGCCGACCGGCTCGGTGCGCGGCCAGACGCCGTGTGGGTCCGCCTCGCGCGGGGGG
>JAOPWG010000187.1 GCA_025965775.1 Modestobacter sp.
GCTGGGCGCCGCGCTCGGCGTGCTGCCGGCCGACCTCGGCGAGCGGGTGATGCTCGGCGATTGCGGCGCGAACGCGGCCGGGGCCCTGCTGGGCCTCCGGCTGGCGGCGCTGCCCAGCCGGGCCGGACGGACGGCCCTGCTGGGGACGGTCACCGCGCTGACCCTCGCCAGCGAGAAGGTCAGCTTCACCCGGATCATCGAGGCCACCCCCGGGCTGCGGGAGCTCGACCTGCTCGGCCGCCGCTCCTCGTGACGGCGCGCGCGTGACCCGGGCGCTGCGGGGTGTCGCGGGCGCGGCGGTGCTCATCTCGGTGCTCACGCTGCTGGCGCGCGTCACCGGCTTCGCCCGCACGCTGGTCTTCACCAACGCCGTGGGGGCCGGCAGCACCGCCGACACCTACCTGGCGGCCAACAACGTCCCGAACATCGTCTTCGAGGTCGTGGCCGGGGGGGCCCTGGCCGGCCTCGTCGTCCCCATGCTCGCCGGCGGGATCGCCACCGGCGAGACCGAGCAGGTCCGCCGGACCGCCTCGGCCCTGCTGGGCTGGACGCTGCTGGTCCTCGTGCCCCTGGCCGCGGTGTTGGCGCTGCTGGCCCACCCGATCGCTGCCGGGCTGCTCGGCGCGGACGGGGACGACCCCGCGAAGGTCGACCTGGCCGCCCGCTTCCTGCTGGTCTTCGCCCCGCAGGTCGTGCTGTACGGGATCGCCGTCGTGCTGACCGGCGTCCTTCAGGCCCACCGCCGGTTTGCCGGGCCCGCCCTGGCGCCGCTGCTCTCCTCGCTGGTGGTCGCCGCCTGCTACCTGCTGTTCGCCGGCATCGGCGGGGCCCGGGACGTGCGTGACCTGTCCCGGCCGGCCGAGCTCGTGCTCGGCGTCGGGACGACGCTGGGCGTGCTGGCGCTGGCGCTGTCGCTGGTCCGGCCGCTGCGCGGCCTGCGGCTGGGTCTGCGCCCCACGCTGCGTTTCCCGGTCGGCGCCGCGCCCCGGGTGCGACGGCTGGCCCTGGCCGGCGTGGTGACCCTGGCCGGGCAGCAGCTGGTCGCGGTGGTGGCGATCCGGCTGGCCAACGCCGGCGCGCCCGACGGGACGCAGACCGTCTACTTCGCCGCGATGACCGTCTTCCTGCTGCCCTGGGCCGCTCTGGCAGTGCCGCTGGCCACCTCGGCCTACCCCGGGATGAGCGAGCGGGCCGAGCTGGGCGACGAGGCCGGCTACCGCCGGGCGCTGGCCCCGGCCGCCGTGCTCACCGTGGTCACCGCGGCGCTGGCCGCAGCCGCGCTGGTGACCGTCTCCGGCCCGCTGGCGCGGGTGTTCCTGGCCTCCGCCGCGGAGCGCGACCAGGCCGGGGCCCTGGCCCCCACGATCGCCGCCTTCGCCCCGGGGCTGGTCGGTTACGGGTTGGTCGCACTGCTGTCCCGGGCGCTCTACGCCCGCGGCCTGTGGCGGGCCCCGACGGTCTGCGTGGCCGGCGGCTGGCTGGTCGCGGTGGCCGCCGACGTCGTCCTGGCCCGGCTGGTGCCGGCGCAGGACCGGGCGGCGGCCCTGGCGGCCGGGCACAGCGTCGGGGTCACCGTGGCCGGCCTCGCCCTGCTGGTCGTGGTCCGCCACACCGCCGGAGCCGGCTCGCTGACCGGGCTGGCGCGGGGCGGCCTGCCCGCCCTGCTGGCCGCCGTCCTCGGCGGTGCGGCGGGACTGCTCACCGCCCGCGGGCTGGGCGCCGACCCGGTGCCCGACGGCGGTCTACCGGCAGCGATCGGCGTGGGCGTCCTCGCCGGCACGGTCGTGCTGCTGGTCGCCGCGGCGGTCATGATGGTCACCGCGAGGACGCCGCTGATCGCGGCGGTGCGCGGACTCCGATCGACCGAGAGCGAAGAGGTGGCCGGTGTCTGAGCAACAGGACGGGCCGCTGGCCGGCCGCCGCATCGCCGAGGTCCTGGCCACCAGCACCGGGGGAGTGGGCACGCACCTTCGCTCCGTGCTGCCGGCGCTGGGCGGGGCCGGCGCGTCCGTGCGGGTGTGTGGCCCGCAGGCCACCGAGAAGCTCTTCGGCTTCAGCGCCACCGGCGCGGCGTTCCGCCGGGTCGGCATCTCGGCCGGCCTCGACCCGCTGGCCGACCTGGGGGCGGTGCACGCGCTGCGTCGGGTCACCGCCGGTGCGGACCTCGTGCACGCCCACGGGCTGCGGGCCGGCCTCGTCGCCGCGGCAGCCCGGCGCCTGGCGGGGGAGCGGTCCCGGCCGCTGGTGCTCACCCTGCACAACGCGCTGCCCGCCGAGGGCGGACTGCGCCGCCGGGTGCTGCAGGCGGCGGAGGCGGCCACCATCCGCGGCGCGGACATCGTGCTGGCCGCATCCGCGGACCTGGCGGCACACGCCAGCCGGCTCGGTGCCCCCGACGTCCGGGTGGCGCCGGTGTCGGCGCCGCCGCTGGCACCGGCCCGGCGCAGCCGCCGCGAGGTCCGCCGCGAGCTGGGGATGGAGGACGACACCCGGCCGCTGATCGTGGCCGTCGGCCGGCTGCACCCGCAGAAGGGCTACGACGTGCTGCTCGCCGCGGCCGCCCGGTGGCGCACCGATGAGCGGCTTCGGTCGGCCCCGCCGCTGGTGGTCGTTGCCGGCGACGGACCGCTGCACGAGCAGCTGACCGCGCAGATCCGCGCCCAGGACCTGCCGGTACGGCTGCTGGGCCGCCGGACCGACGTCGCCGACCTGCTCGGTGCCGCCGACGTCTGCGTGCTGCCCTCGGTGTGGGAGGCCCGGTCGCTGACCGCCCAGGAGGCGTTGCGAGCCGGCGTCCCGCTGGTCGCCACCCGGGTCGGCGGCCTCCCCGAGCTGGTCGGGACGGCGGCCGATCTCGTCCCCGCCGGGAACGCGGAGGCGCTCGCCGACGCGGTCGTCGACGTCCTCACCGACCCTGAGCGCACCACCCGGCTGTCGGCGGCCGGTCCCCGCCAGGCCGCCGGCTGGCCGGACGAGGCGGCCACGGCCCGCCAGCTGGTCGCGGTCTACCGGGAACTGCTCGGGCCGCCCGGAGGACCGGACCGGTGACCGGTGTCAGGCGGCTGGCCTGCCTCCTGCTGAGCGTCCTGGCGGTGCTGGCGCTGGGCGGACCGGCTGCTGCCGCCGACGGTGCCACGACCGACTGGCGGGCCGCCCGGGTGCTCGTGGTCGGCGTACCCGGGCTGGTGTGGACCGATCTGGGCCCGGTGCGTACCCCGCACCTGTGGGGCCTGGCCCAGGACGGCGCGATCGGCGCGCTGTCGGTACGGGCCGCGCAGCCCACCACCTGCGTGCTCGACGGCTGGTCCACCCTCGGGGCCGGCAATCGGGCCCGCTATCCCGGCCCGGCCCGGCCGATCCCGCCGGTGCCGGTCGACACCGGCACCACCGGGGACGGCACCACGGGCACCGCCCCGGCTCCGGTGATGGACGCGTCGCTGTCCTACTGCGGCGTGGAGGAGCAGGTCGCCTCGATCGGGCTGCACGACCCGCCGGCCACGCTGGCCCAGGTCGCCGGGGACGAGGGCACCGTGCGCTTCGGGGCCGAACCCGGAGCGCTCGGCGACGCAGTCGGCTGCGCCACCGTCGTCGGCCGGGGTGCGTCGCTCGCGGCGGCCGGCCCCCACACGGCGCTGGACCTGCGGGACACGCTGCCGACGACCGTCGCCGATACCACGCCGCTGCTGACCGGCTGCCCGCTCACCCTGGTCTCGCTGGATCAGCTCACCGACGCCGGGCGGCCCAGCCCCGAGCAGACCGACACCGGGACCGCCCCGATCGCCCGGGAGGAGGCGGTGGCCGCCCTCGACGCCCAGATCGGGCAGCTGGACGAGGCTGCGGCCGGCCTGCCCGGGGGCACGCTGCTCATGGTGGCCGGCATCTCCGAGGTCAACGACGGACGTCCGCAACTGCACCTGGGCCTGGCCGACGGTCCGGGCATGCACGCCGGCTGGCTGACCTCGGCGAGCACCGGCCGGGCCCCCTTCCTGCAGCTGATCGACCTGGCGCCCACCGCACTGCGCGCCCTGGACGTCGAGCAGCCGGCGTCGATGAACGGCCAGCCGGTCACCGTCACCGCCTCCCGTCCCGCGCTCCCCGAGGCGCTGGCGCAACTGCAGGACGCCAACACCAGGGCGACCGTCCACTACCGCAGCACCGGCCCGGCCTTCTGGGTGCTGGTGGCCATCAACGCCGCCGTGGTCGGCGCCGGGTTCCTCGTGCTGGGCGGCTGGGGTCGGTTCCGCCGGCGCGGCCGGCGCCGGGCGAGGACGCTGGTGCGCGCGGCTTGTCTGATGGCCGCGGCCCTGCCGATATCGACCTTTCTGGCCGATGTGCTGCCCTGGCAGACCACCGGCTCCCCGCGCTGGTCGCTGGTCGCCGCGGTGATTGCGATGGACGTGCTGGTCGCCGCGGTGGCCGGCCTGGGCCCGTGGCGGCGGCGGCGGACCGGCCCGGCGCTGGCCGTCCTGGCCGTCACCCTGGCCACTCTGGTCGGCGACGTGCTCACCGGATCGCACCTGGAGCTGGACAGCCTGCTGGGGTACGACGCCATCGTGGCCGGCCGGTTCGTCGGCTACGGCAACCTCACGTTCGGGCTCTTCTCGGTCAGCGCGCTGCTGCTCACCGCCTCGGCCGCGGCCGCCCTCGTCCGCCGGGGGCGACCGGCCGGTGCCCCGGTGGACTCCGCGGAGACCCCGGCGCGGGGCCGCTGGTTGCTGCCGGTGCTGCTGTCCGGGGCCGTCGCCGTCGTGCTGATCGGTGCCCCGTCACTGGGCCGCGACTTCGGCGGCGTGCTGGCCGCGGTGCCCGGCTTCCTGGTGCTCGGGATGCTGCTGGCCCGCATCCGGGTGACCGTCGTCCGGCTCGTGGCCGTGCTGGCGGCCGCGGTGGCCGCCGTGACCGTCGTCGCGGTGCTCGACTGGCTGCGCCCGGCCGCCGGGCGCAGCCACCTGGGCCGGTTCGTGGCCCAGGTGCTGGACGGTCAGGCGCAGACCGTCGTGATGCGCAAGGCGGCGGCGAACCTGTCGATTGTGGTCGGCAGCCCGCTGGCCTGGATGCTGCCGGTCGCCCTGATCGGCGCGGTGTGGTTGCTGCGGCCGGGCGGCCTGCTGCGGTCGCGCACCGGGCGCGGCCCCGCCGGGCTGCCGCGGTCCGATGCCCGGGTGCTGCGGGCCGGGCTGACCGCGGTGGCGCTGAGCCTGACCCTGGGCGCGCTCGTCAACGACTCCGGGGTCGCGCTGCCCGCCACCGCCGCCACGGTGCTGGTGCCGCTGCTGGTCTGGCTGGTGGCGGGGGACCGGCCGGAGGACTCCGGGCACGACGGCGTGGCGCAGGGCACCCCGGTTCGACCCCGGGTGGAGGCGGGTCCCGTGTTAGCGTGAGCGCCCGTGGGTCGACTGGCTGAAGCTCGTGATCGCGGCAATCTCTCCAACTCCCAGCCGACGAAGTTCGTCTTCGTCACCGGCGGCGTCGTGTCGTCACTCGGCAAGGGCCTGACCGCCAGTTCGCTGGGCGCACTGCTGTCCAGCCGCGGGCTGCGGGTGACCATGCAGAAACTGGACCCGTACCTCAACGTGGACCCCGGGACGATGAACCCGTTCCAGCACGGTGAGGTCTTCGTCACCGAGGACGGCGCCGAGACCGACCTGGACATCGGGCACTACGAGCGGTTCCTGGACACCGACCTGTCCGGCCGGGCCAACGTGACCACCGGCCAGGTGTACTCGGACGTGATCGCCAAGGAGCGGCGCGGGGAGTACCTCGGGGACACCGTGCAGGTCATCCCGCACATCACCAACGAGATCAAGGCCCGGATCATGGCGGTCACCACCGCCGCGGACGCCGAGCGGGTCGACGTGGTGATCACCGAGATCGGCGGCACGGTCGGCGACATCGAGTCACTGCCCTTCCTGGAGGCCGCCCGCCAGGTGCGGCACGAGATCGGCCGGGACAACTGCTTCTTCC
>JAOPWG010000201.1 GCA_025965775.1 Modestobacter sp.
GAACTCCTTGATGTCCACCGGCTTGCCGTGGCTGTGCCCCTCGGCCACCTCGGCGTCCGGCTCCGGCGACCAGGTCATCCTGGTGAGCTCGCCGGTGTCGGCCAGGTCGTCGTGGGTGTGCCCGTGACCCTCGTCGTCCTCGAGCACCGGACGCAGCGTGAAGAACCGCGCGAAGGTGTCGGCGAAGACCTCGGCGTCCCGGCGGTCCTTGAGCAGCGCCGCACCCAGCGCGGCCTCCAGTGCGGCCCGGTCGCTGACCCCGATGGCGGCTGCCGCGGCGAAGGCGTCGACCGCCTCGGCCGTCGACACCCGCATCCCGCGCAGCCGCAGCAGCCGGATGAACCGGTGCAGCGCGCCCTCCACCCCGGCTCCGCTCAGACCGGCCGGCGCCGGGCGCTGCCGCCGCGGTTGGGCGCGAAGGAGCGCACGCCCTGGCCGCTGCGCACCTCGCGGGTGGACGGCGGGACCTCGCGCGGCCCGCCGGCGGCCCCGGCGCGCTGCCCGTAGTACTGGTCGTCGTGCCGGCCGGGCCGGTCCTTGGCGGCCCGGACCTGCTTGCCCTCGTCGTCCGGCCGGCCCGTCGCGGGTGCCGGCGCGGGGGCTGCGTGCTCGTGGTCGTGGCCGCTGTGGGTGTGGCCGCCGTGGCTGTGGGCGCCGTGGCTGTGCCCCTCCGGTCCGCTGCGGTCGGGGATCACGGCGTTCGGGTCCAGCAGCCGGGGGAGCGCCTCGCGGGAGCGCTGTACGTCGCGCTCGTACTTGGCCACCACCGAGACGGTGTCCGACAGCACCTCGGCGTCCAGTTCGCTGACCCCCAGCACGGCCAGGGTGCGCGCCCAGTCCACCGTCTCGGAGATGCTCGGCGCCTTGCGCAGGTCCAGACCGCGCAGCCCGCGGACGATCTGGACCAGCTGCCGGGCGGTCGCGTCGTCCAGGCCGGTGTCCTTGGAGCGGAGGATGGCCAGCTCGCGCTCGGCGTCGGGGTACTCCAGGAACAGGTGCAGGCAGCGCCGCTTGAGCGCCGCGGAGAGGTCCCGGGTGTTGTTGGAGGTGAGGACGACGTAGGGCGGGTTCTCGGCGACGAACGTGCCGATCTCGGGCACCGACACCTGGTACTCCGCGAGCATCTCCAGCAGCACGGCCTCCAGCGCCTCGTCGGCCCGGTCCACCTCGTCGATCAGCAGCACCACCGGCTCGGGGGAGCGCACGGCCTCCAGCAGCGGCCGGGCGGCGAGGAAGCGCTCGTTGAAGAAGGCGCTGTCGGCGCCGGCGACCCGGTCGACGGCCTCGGCCAGGCTGTCGGTGTCCGAGAGCAGCTCGGCGGCCTTGTCGCGCAGGATCTGGGTGTAGAGCAGCTGCTTGCCGTAGTCCCACTCGTAGAGCGCCTTGGTCTCGTCCTGGCCCTCGTAGCACTGCAGGCGCAGCAGCCGCCGGCCGGTGGCGCGGGCCAGGGTCTTGGCGAGCTCGGTCTTTCCGACCCCGGCCGGCCCTTCCAGCAGCAGCGGCTTCGCCAGCCGGGACATCACGAACGTCGTGGTCGCCAGCCGCCGGTCGGTGATGTAGCCCTGCTCGGCGAAGGCCCGGGCGACGTCATCGGGGCCGGTGAAGTCCTCGGGTCGGACGGAACGGGCGGGGTCGGCAGGAACGGGCTGGACGTCGGCCACGGTCATGGGGCTGGGTGCTCCCGGGCGCTCGGGGGTGGGTGTGGGACGGCAGGACGCCGGAGGGCGGGGTGACCCAGGTCACCCCGCCCCACGGTAGGCCGGTCAGGACAGCAGGTCGTCCAGGTCGCCGGTCATGCAGTGCTGGACCACCGGCCGCACCGTCTCGAAGGTGCACTCCTTGGGGTTGCCCGGCGTGCAGGCGTCACCGAGGACGTGGTTGGTGATCCGGTCGACGTCCTTGTCGTCGCCGGCGATGACCCCCGAGTTCTCGTAGAACTTCGTCGGGCCCTGGCCCAGCCGGTTCTTCGAGTAGGAGTCGTGGGTGACGTCGACGAAGCGCTCGGGGATGCCGACGTCCCGCAGCAGCCGGATCGCCGCGGCGAGCGCGGCGTCGGCCGCCTGCACGTCGGTCATGCCGTGGGTGTCCACGCCCATCGCCTGCGCCATGTCGGCGAAGCGCTTGTACTGGGTGGGCATGTTGAACGCCCACACCCGGGGCAGCGCGATCGCGTTGTTCAGCCCGTGGTGGGTGTCGTAGAAGGCCGACACCGCGTGGCTGATCGAGTGGATGATGACCAGGCCGCCGGAGTTGAAGGCCTGCGCGGCGATGTACTGCGCGTACATCATCCCCTGGCGGCCGGCCAGGTCCTGGCCGTTCCACACCGCCTGGCGGAGGTTCTCCGCGGTCAGCTTCACCGCGTACAGGGCGTTGCCCAGGGACGGCGGGAAGTCCAGCCGGGAGACGTAGGGCTCGCTGGCGTGCGCGAGGACGTCGAAGCCGCACTGGGCGGTGTAGTCGACCGGGCAGTCGTAGTAGAGCACCGGGTCGTCGATCGCCAG
>JAOPWG010000214.1 GCA_025965775.1 Modestobacter sp.
CGGATGACCCCGGAGAACAGCAGCCGGCAGACCACGCTGCGGTCCCGGGTGGAGATCGAGCCGTCGGCCACGGTGCACGCCTACCGCGACTACTGGGGTTCCACGGTCACCGCCTTCGACCTGCACAGCCCGCACACCGAGCTCGTGGTGACGGCGACCTCGGTGGTCGAAGCCGGCCCGGAGCTGCACGTCCCGGAGCCGACCGGGTGGGCGGAGCTGGCCACCCCGAACGTTCTGGACCGCTTCGGGGAGATGCTGCGCCCGACGGTGCTGACGGCGATGGACGCCCCGGTGGTGCGGGCGGTGCGCGCCGCGGTCGGGGACGCCGGTCCGCGCGAGGCCGGGCACGTCGTGTGCCGGTTCGTGCGGGAACACATGGAGTACCTGTCCGGCTCGACGAACGTGAAGACCAACGCGATGCAGGCCTGGGCGTCGGGGAAGGGCGTCTGCCAGGACATCTCGCACGTCTCGGTCGGGCTGATGCGCGCCCTCGGGCTGCCGGCCCGCTACGTCTCCGGCTACCTGCACCCGAAGCCCTCGGCCGGCATCGGTCAGGCCGTCACCGGGGAGAGCCACGCATGGGTGGAGTGGTGGGACGGTGGCTGGTCCGGCTTCGACCCGACGAACTCCGCCGAGATCGGCACCCGGCACGTGACGCTGGCCCGGGGCCGCGACTACGCCGACGTGCCCCCGCTCAAGGGGATCTTCTCCGGGCCGAGGAGCGAGGGGTCCACGGTGACCGTCGAGGTCACCCGGCTGGCCTGAGCCGGGCCGGGTGACCTCGACAGGTCACTCGGGATCGGGGAGCAGGTTGCGCTCCGGGACCCCGGCCGCCTCCTCGGGAGGCGTCATGGGCGGTGCCGAGAGGGTCCGCTCGGGGATCTGCACCCGCCATCCGTCGCGTCTGCCGGTGATCCAGGCCTCGCCGAGGTCGGTGCGCATGTTGTCCACCTGCAACGGGGGCCAGCCCCGACCGTAGGTGACGCAGGCGGCTGCCACAGCGAGCTTGGAGGCCACTCCCCGGCGCCGCACCGCCGGTGCCACGTAGACCTGGCGTACCAGGCCCGTCCGGGTGTCCCAGCGCATGGCACCGACCTGGTTGCTCCACTCGAGCCCCAGGGCCCGGAACGCCGCCGCGCCCAGGACGTCGCCCTCGGCCCGGTCCGCCGTGGAGAAGGCCACCAGGTCGACCTCCGCCACCGTGTCGGGGGCCGGGAGGACGACGTACCAGAGCAACGGCGCACCCGGGGCCAGGGCATCGGCGATCAGCACCCGGTGGGGCACCTGCCCGGCGGCGGCCACGTGCCCCTCGGCCACCCAGCCGGTCGGCCGCCGGGCCGGAGGCGGCAGCTCGACGACCATCCCGTCGGCGAAGTCGTCGCTGGCCACGCCCACCACCACGTACCCGGGCTCCCCAGGGACCTGGTGGCGGGCGAACCAGAGCGGCCAGGGAGCACCGGACATCGGCGCCTTCCCGTCAGGCGGACCGGCGGCGACCGGCGACCGTGACGGCGGTCGCCCCGGCGAGCAGCAGCCCCCCGCCCGCCGCCAGCAGGGGCAGGACGTCGGCCCCGGTGTAGGCCAGGTCGCCGGCGCCCTGGGCGGCGGCCGTCACCGTGAACGTCGCCTCCGCGGTGGTGCCGCTGGTGAGGCCGGTCATGGTGACGCTGTGCGCGCCGGCCTCCAGGCCCGCGGGGACGGTGAAGGTGAAGGTCGCGACGCCGGCGTCGTCGGCCGCCACGGTCCCCAGGTCGACCGGGGTCGAGTGCAGCACGCCGTGCACCGTCTCGTGCGGCTGGAAGCCGCCGATCGAGACCGTCTGCTTCTTGCCGGCCGCGATCGTCTGCGTGGCCACCTCCGAGGTGGCCGGCGCGCCGGTGGCCGTCGGGCTGGTGGCCGTCGGGCCGGTGGCCGTCGGGCTGGTGGTCGGCGTGCTGACGGGGGTGACCGGGTCGGGAACCGGGTCGCCCAGGGTCAGGAGCGCCGGGGTGTCCCGCTCGGTCAGCGTGTGCGCGGCCCCGACGACGAGCAGGTGGGGAGTCGTGTCGAACGACTGCCCCGCCGGCGCCCCAGTCTGGAGGATCCGGTAGGTGCCGGGCAGGTACCGGCCCGGGAAGGTGGCGGTGCCGTGCTCGTCGGTGGTCCCGGTGACGGCCTCCGTGTCCCCGTCGGTGCAGTCACTCCCGGCGACCGGGCACAGGTCGAACGTCGACCCGGCCCATGGCCCGTTCCCGTGGACGGTCACGCCGATGGTCCGGTACGCCGTGGGCACCGTCAGCGTCGGGGAGCCCGCGGACACGGTGGGCGTCAGGTCAGCGGAATTCGTGTAGCCGTGCAGGACGGGCTTCGCGGTTGCGTCGAACAGGAGCTGCCCGCTGGTCGGCGGCGTCACCAGCGTCAGGGTGAACTGCGCGTGGTCCGGCAGGTCGTAGAAGACGAGGCCGGAGATCGGGCTGTACGCGCCGGGCAGGTCGGCGTCGAGCGGGAAGTTGCAGGAGCCGCCGTTGTACGAGCAGGTGGCCTTCTGCCCGGTCGGTACACCGTTCACGCTGCTGTAGGCCAGCTCCAGCTCGGCTCCGCTGAGGTTCAGCGACGCACCATCGGGCAGGTTGTCGGAGGCGGCGAGGCGAGGGCTCAGCTTGCCGGTCCCGTAGTGGGCGGTGCCGGGCGTGATGGGGAGCTGCGCGGGGGCGATCGTCGCCGCTGCCGGGGTGGTCGCCGTCGGGGTCGTCGTGGGAGCGCTCGTCGTCGGGGCCGTCGTCGTCGGGTTCGGCGTGAGGATCATCGGGGTCTGGGTCGACTCGGAATCCGACGAGGGGGCGGTGGTGGTCGGGGCGGTGGTCCCGGTGGCCGGCTCATCGGCCGACGCCGCCGGGGCGAACGCCCCTGCGGCGGTGAGCAGTCCCATGGTCATGGCTGCCGTACGGATCGCGGCGGGCTTGCGAAGATCAGCCATAGGGCTGCGCGTCATCTCGACCTCTCATGTCGTCATCCGCCGTCACTTCGCGGATCTCAAGGCGAATTGTGTTCGCTGCGGTGACCTGCGCGAATGGCGCCTCGCGGCGTGTCGATGCACGGAACGAGATCGTTCACGACGGGTGTGACCCGTGGTGTCCGTGGGGCCGGCGGGGCCCGGATCGCCTCCACCACGGCTACCTGTACCCCGGGGTCGGCATCGGCCGACCGGTCATCTCCGCCCCCGAGCGAGGGATCGAAGGTCACCGTGCAGGTCACCCCGCCGGCGTGACCGGTGGCCGTGGGGCGTCGGCGACGAGGTTGCGCAACGGGATGCCGGCCGTCCTCCCGACCGGGGTCATCGGCGGCAGGTGCGCCGACCGTTCCGGCACGCGGGACCGCCACCAGTCCGGCGCCCGGCCCAGCCAGGCGTCACCGAGGTCGGTGAGCCGCCCGTCGCTGCGCAGCGACGCCCAGCCCAGGGCGACCCGCGCGCCGGCTGCCATCAGCAGCAGCTTCGAGGCGATCCGCATGCGGCGGTGGGTCGGGGCGACGTAGACCTGGCCCACGACCCCGGTGGAGACCGACCACCGGACGGCGCCGACCTGGTTGGACCAGTCCAGGCCGAGCGACTCCCACCCCGCGCGCCCGAGCAATGTCCCGTCCGGGTGGTCCCCGGTGGAGAAGGCGACCAGGTCGACCTGGTCGCCGTGCTCCGGGCCGGCCGACATGAGCACCGCCCACAGGTGCGGGGCCGAGGGAGCGGCCTCGGAGGAGACGACCACCCGGGCCGGAGCTCGCCCCGGTGCCGGGACGTGCGCCTCCAGCACCCAGCCGGCCGGCCGGCGCGCCGGACCGGGCAGCTCGACGACCGTCCCGTCACCGAAGTCGGTCGTGGCCATGCCGACCAGGACCCGCCCCGGACCGTCAACCGCCCGGTGCTGCGCGTACCAGAGGGCGCCGGTGTCCCGGCCGGTGCTCAGGACGCCCGTCGCCGGGAGACCGTGAGGGCGGCGCCGCCGGTCAGCAGCAGCCCACCGGCGAGGGCGGCGGCCGGTAGGGCCTCGAAGCCGGTGTAGGCCAGCGACGGGGAGTCGACGGCGGGCGAGGCGACGCGGTCGGCGACGGGGGCCGGCACCGCGGCCAGCGTGGTCGTCAGGCTGACCGCCGTTGCGGTGTCGGCCGCGGACAGGGCCGCCCCCACGTGCAGGACCTGCGGCACCGGGGAGAGCGTGTACCCGGCCGGGGCGCCGGTCTGCACGACCTGGTAGTCGCCGGGCAGGTAGCGGCCGGCGAAGGCGGCCAGGCCGACGGCGTCGGAGGTGGCCGCCGTCGTGCCCGTCCCGTCGGCACAGGTACCCCCGGGGACGCCGCAGAGCGAGAGGGTCGCCCCCTGGACCGGGGCGCCCTTGTCGTCGGCCACGTGGACGGAGATCGTCCGGTAGGCGCCCGGGTCGAAGAAGGTGATCGACGTGTTGCCGTCCCCGTCGACCGGCGGCGCGGCCGGCGCCAGGTTCCGCACGTCGCCCGAGGCGGTGGCGGTGTCGGTGTCGGTGTCGGTGGCGCTGGTCGTGGCGGTGGCGGTGTCGCCGGCGGTGTCGCTGGTCGTGTCGGTGGCGCTGGTCGTGGCGGTGTCGCTGGTCGGGTCGGTGCCGTCGCTGGCAGCCGGGTCCCCGGTGCCCGACTCCCACGTCGAGAGTTCATCCGCCGCGGCGACGCCGGGGACGGCCGCGACGGGCAGTCCGCGGGCGGCGTCGGAGACCGTGCCGAGGACCACGCGGTCGGCGCCGGAGGGCAACAGCAGCTGACCGGAGGTCGGGGGGCTCACCTGTTCGACGGTGAAGGTGACCCCGGGCAGCAGGGTGATCTCCGTGGCCGAGGCGATCGTCGGGCCGCCCGCCTCGGGGAAGGCGCAGGTCCCGTCGAACGCGGTGGTGCACTCGGCCGTCAGCCCGCCGTGGTCCTCCATGTCCCCGTACAGCATCGCCCCCAGAGCGTCCGTCGAGCCGGTGGCGGTGACGCGCACGGTCGCCCCGGACAGGTCGAGGACCGCTCCCTCGGGGTAGCTGCTGCCTTCCTCGGGGGCGATGGAGACCGTCGCCTTGCCGACGCCGAAGTCGACCGGGGCGCCGGGCGTGCCGAGGTAGGCCACCGGGGACGGTGTGAGGATCCGGGGTGCGGCGGTGCGGGCCGTCTCCGGGGTCGACTCGGGTGCGGTCGGGTCCTGCACGGCCAGCGCGGCGGGGGCGGCTGCGGCACCGACGGCCAGGGCGCCCATGGTGAGGGCGGCGGTCCGGGTGACCCTCCGGGAGCGGACCGAACGGCGCGGGGACGGGGCGGACATGGTGGGCCTTCCGTGGCAGGCATGCGCCGACGAGTTCGGCGGGTCGGGGGATGGTGGCGTCGGGCTCGTGGGCGAAACCCCAGGTGTGCACGCGTGTCGCGCTCTGGAACGAGAAAGGACGCCCCACCTGTCACGCGGGTCCGGGCAGGCGCGGGGCACTGCCCGGTCGGGTGTCCCGGGCGGGCGGGATACTGGTGGGCGATGAACCCCTGTGACGGCCGATGAGCGCGCCCCTGAACCTGGTCAACCTCGAACGGGTGCACAAGGCGCACGGCACGACCGTGATCCTCGACGACGTCTCCCTCGGCGTCGCCGCCGGCGAGCGGATCGGTGTCGTCGGCCGCAACGGCGGGGGCAAGTCCACCCTGCTCGGGGTGCTGACCGGCGCCCAGGAGCCCGACTCGGGCCGGGTGACCCGCCGCGGCGACATCGCGATGGGCGTCCTCGACCAGTCCGGCACCCTCCCGCCCGGGACGACGGTGCGCGACGTCGTGCTGCCCCCGTCGATGTTCGCCGCCGAGCACGAATGGGCCGGGGACCCCGCCGTCCGGTCGGTGCTCGCCGGCCTGGAGCTGGACCGGCTCGGCCTGGATTCCCCGGTCGCGCCGATGTCCGGCGGTGAGCGCCGCCGGGTCGCGCTGGCCGCCCAGCTGATCCGGCCGCTGGACCTGCTGGTGCTCGACGAGCCCACCAACCACCTCGATGTCGAGGGGGTCGCCTGGCTCGCGGAGTACGTGCGGCAGCGCGCCGGCGGCCTCGTCGTCGTCACTCACGACCGGTGGTTCCTCGACGAGGTCTGCACCACCACGTGGGAGGTCGCCGACGGCAGCGTGCACGCCTACGACGGCGGCTACTCGGCGTACACGCTGGCCCGTGCCGAGCGGGCCCGCATCGCCTCGGTGACCGAGGACCGCCGGATGAACCTCGTCCGCAAGGAGCTGGCCTGGCTGCGCCGTGGTCCGCCGGCCCGGACCAGCAAGCCGCGCTTCCGGATCGAGGCCGCCCAGGCGCTCATCGCCGACGAGCCGCCGGCCCGGGACACGATGGCGCTGGCCGGCTTCGCCGCCCGGCGGCTGGGCAAGACCGTCTACGACGTCGAGGACGTCGACTACTCCGTCCAGACCGAGGACGGACCGCGCCCGCTGTTCCGCGACCTCACCTGGCACGTCGGCCCGGGCGACCGGATCGGCATCGTCGGGGTCAACGGCGCCGGCAAGACCTCGCTGCTCAAGCTGCTGGTGGGGGAGAACCGGCCGGACGACGGGAAGGTCGTCGTCGGCCAGACGGTCGCGCCGGCCTACCTCTCCCAGCACGTCACGGAGCTGCCGCCGCGGGCCCGGGTACTGGAGGCGGTGCAGGACGTCGCCCGGATCGCCCGGATCGGAAACCAGGAGATCTCGGCGTCCTCGCTGGCCGAGCGGTTCGGATTCGCCGCCAACCGGCAGTGGACCCCGGTGGGCGACCTCTCCGGTGGTGAGCGGCGGCGGCTGCAGCTGCTGCGGCTGCTGATGGGCGAGCCGAACGTGCTGCTGTTGGACGAGCCGACGAACGACCTGGACATCGACACACTGACCGCGCTGGAGGACCTGCTCGACCACTTCCCCGGCACGGTGCTGGTGGTCAGCCACGACCGGTACTTCGTCGACCGGGTCTGCGACTCGGTGGTCGCGCTGCTCGGCGACGGCTCGCTGGCGGCGCTGCCGGGCGGGGTGGAGGAGTACCTCGCCCGCCGGGCCGCGGGAGGTGCTCCGCTCACCACGGCGTCGGGTGGGTCCGGCACCGCGGCCGTACCTGTCGCGCCGGTCGCCTCGGCGGCGGACAGCCGGGCGGCGCGGAAGGAGGCGTCCCGGCTGGAGCGGCGGATGCTGAAGCTGGACGCCGACGAGAAGACGCTGCACGAGCAGCTGGCTGCTGCCGCCGCCGACTACGGCAAGGCGGCCGAGCTCGATGCCCGGCTGAGGGCGGTGCGGGCCGAGAAGGAACAGGTCGAGACCGACTGGCTGGCCGCGGCGGAACTCGCCGAGGGCTGACCGGAGTCGGAGGGTGCTGCTTTCCCGCACCCACCGACTCCGGTCAGGGCTGGTCGTCGTGGTGGCGGGTGGCCTGGAAGGCGAGCACGTCGCGCAGCAGCAGCCGGCGGTGCCGGGCGGGTTGGTCGTAGGGCAGCAGCCCGGCGTCCAGCAGCCGGACCAGTGTGGGCCGGCTGACGCCGAGCAGGTCCGCGGCCTCCTGTGTGGTCACCGTCTGCTCGTGCCGGGTCAGGGTCACCGCGCAGCCCTGTGCCAGGCCGGTGGCGGCAGCGGTGAGCAGCTCGACCAGCGCCTCGGGCAGCACGACCGGCTCGCCCGCGGGGCCGCTGAGCCGCCACGGTCCGCCGGCCGGCCGCAGCGCCGCGACGTCGGCGAGCACGCCGGCGTCCTCCGGCGTTGACTGCACGGTGTGCGCGGTGTGCCCGGTGTGGTGGCTGTGCACCGCGGCAGCATAAGGCGAAGCGGGCGCCGGAATCGAACAATTCGAACGTACCGGGTAGGCTGGACGGCGAACCTCCCCGAGCCGCCGAACCGACGACCCCCGGAGATACATGACCGAGCGTGCGAGGTCGTCGCACAGCGCAGCACCGCCGGTCGCGGCGCCGACGAGCGCCGGCGAGGAGCGGTCGTGACCGAGCGTGCGAGGTCACCGCACAGTGCAGCACCGCCGGTCGCGGCGCCGACGAGCGCCGGCGAGGAGCGGCCGTGACCGGGCTGCTCGTCCTCCACCTGGTGGCCGCCCTCGGGGCGCCGGTGCTCGTCCGCTGGTGGGGGCGGCAGGCGTTCCTCGTCCTGGCCCTCGTACCGACGGCGGCCTTCGGCTGGGTGCTGGGCCAGCTGGGCACCGTGACCGGCGGCGGCGAGGTCCGGCAGACCACGTCATGGGTCCCCGCGCTCGGCCTGGACGTCGCCCTGCGGCTGGACGCCCTCGCCCTGACCCTGGCCGCGCTGGTCAGCGGCATCGGTGCCCTGGTGCTCGTCTACTGCGCCCGCTACTTCTCGGCCGGGGAGGAGGGCACCGGCCGCTTCGCCGCCGTCCTGACCGCCTTCGCGGGATCCATGCTCTGCCTGGTGCTGGCCGACGACGTGTTCCTGCTCTACGTCGCCTGGGAGCTGACCACCGTCTTCTCCTTCCTGCTCATCGGTGGCGCGGGCAACCGCCTGGCCGGCCGGCGGGCGGCCAGCCAGGCGCTGGTGCTCACCGCCGCCGGCGGCCTGGCGATGCTGGTCGGGCTGGTCCTGCTCACGCAGGCCAGCGGCACCCACCTGCTCTCGGAGCTGGTCGCCCGCCCCGGGGACGGCACGGTCGTGGTGGTCGGCACGCTGCTGGTCCTCGTCGGGGCGATCACCAAGTCGGCGATGGTGCCCTTCCACTTCTGGCTGCCCGCCGCGATGGAGGCCCCGACCCCGGTCAGCGCCTACCTGCACGCCGCGGCGATGGTGAAGGCCGGCATCTACCTCGTCGCCCGGCTGGCCCCCGGCCTGGCCGACGTCCCCGGCTGGCGGCCGGTGGTCCTCGGGCTGGGCCTGGCCACGATGCTCGTCGGCGGCTACCGGGCGCTGCGGCAGTGCGACCTGAAGCTGCTGCTGGCCTTCGGCACGGTCAGCCAGCTCGGCTTCCTCATGGTGCTGGTCGGCTCCGGCAGCCGGGAGCTGGCCGCCGCCGGTCTGGTCATGACCGTCGCGCATGCGCTGTTCAAGTCCACCCTCTTCCTCACGGTCGGGGTGATCGACCACGCCACCGGCGTCCGTGACCTGCGGAAGCTCTCCGGGCTCGGTCGGCGGCTTCCGGCGCTCGCCACGGTCGGCACGCTCGCGGCCGCCTCGATGGCCGGGCTGCCGCCGCTGCTGGGCTTCGTCGGCAAGGAGGCGGCCTTCGCCGCGCTGTGGGACGGCGGGCTGCCCGACCGGACGGCGGCGGTGGTGGTCCTCGCCGGGCTGGTGGCGGGTTCGGCGCTGACCGCCGCCTACAGCGCCCGCTTCGTGTGGGGCGCCTTCGCGCGCAAGCCCGGCCTGCCGGCGACCGCGCCGGAGGTGGCGCACCCCCCAGGGGCGCTGTTCCTCGCCGCGCCAGCGGTGCTCGCCGTGCTGAGCCTGGTCGCCGGGCCGGCCAGCCCGTTGCTGGAGCACCTCGTCGCCGGGTACGCCGACAACCTGCCGCTGATGGCGCCGGAGGCCGAGCACCTGGGGCTCTGGCACGGGCTGCAGCCGGCGCTGGTGCTCTCGGCGCTCTCGCTGCTCGGTGGCGCCGCGCTCTTCGCCGTCCGCGACCGACTGTTCGCCCTGCAGCAGCGCCTCGCGCTGCGCACCTCGGCCGACGAGAGCTACTGGAACGTGCTGCAGGGCCTGGACCGGCTGGCGGTGCTCACCACCGGGACCACCCAGCGCGGCTCGCTGCCGGCCTACCTGGGCACCATCCTGGTGGCGGTGCTGGCCCTGCCCGGGTCGGTGCTGGTCTTCCGGGCGCCGTGGCCGAACGGGTGGCGGGCCTGGGACACACCGGTCCAGGCGCTGGTCGGCGCGGTCGTGCTGATCGCCGCGGTACTGGCCATCCGGATCCGCCAGCGGCTGTCCGCCGTCCTCGTCGTCGGGGTGACCGGGTACGGGCTGGGCGTGCTCTTCGCCCTGCAGGGTGCCCCCGACCTGGCGCTGACCCAGTTCCTGGTCGAGACGCTCACCCTGGTCACCTTCGTGCTGGTACTGCGCAAGCTGCCCAAGGACATCACCGAGCGGCACCGTCCCCGCGAGCGGGTGGTCCGCGGCGTTCTCGCCGGCGCCATGGGCCTGCTCATGGGCGCCGTGGGCGCGGTGGCGCTGTCGGTCCGGACGGCGACCCCGGTCTCGGCGGACTACCCGAAGGAGGCCTACGAGTTCGGCGGGGGGAAGAACATCGTCAACGTGACCCTGGTCGACATCCGGGCCTGGGACACGTTCGGCGAGATCTCCCTGCTGGTGGTGGCCGCCACCGGCGTGGCCAGCCTGGTGTTCCTGCGCCGGCGGACCGGTGCGGTCGAGCGGGCCGCTGCCGACGCGGCCGGTACGCCCGCGGCACCGGCCGCCCGGGCGCCCCGCCGGCGCTGGCTGTCAGCGAGCTCCACACTGGCCCCGCAGCGGCGCTCGGTGGTGCTCGAGGTGGTCACCCGGGTGCTCTTCCACACCATCGTCGTGTTCTCCGTCTACCTGCTGTTCTCGGGGCACAACGAGCCCGGCGGCGGCTTCGCCGGCGGTCTGGTCGCCGGCCTCGCGCTGGTGCTGCGCTACCTGGCCGGCGGTCGCTACGAGCTCGGCGAGGCCGCGCCGGTCGACCCCGGCCTGCTGCTGGGCGTCGGTCTGCTGTTCGCCGGGGGGACCGGGGTGGTCGGGCTGGCGTTGGGTGCCGAGGTGCTCCAGACGGCGATCCTGCAGACCACGCTGCCCGTGCTGGGCCACGTGAAGCTGGTGACCTCGCTGTTCTTCGACGTCGGCGTCTACCTGATCGTGGTCGGGCTGGTCCTCGACGTGCTGCGCAGCCTGGGAGCCGAGCTGGACCGCGCCGACGACGAGGGCGACCCGATCGACCTGATCCCCGGGGAGGTGGTCGTCCGATGACCCCCACCATCGTGCTGCCGGTCATCATCGGCGGGCTCTACGCCGCCGGCGTCTACCTGCTGCTCGACCGCAGTCTCACCCGCGTGCTGCTGGGCTTCCTGCTGCTGGGCAACGCCACCAACCTGCTGCTGCTGTCCACCGGCGGGGTGGCCGGGCTGGCCCCGATCCTGGGTGTCAGCGACCCCCAGCACATGAGCGACCCGCTGCCGCAGGCGCTGATCCTCACCGCCATCGTGATCACCTTCGGCGTCTCGGCGTTCCTGCTGGCGGTCATCTACCGCTCCTGGCGGCTGGTGCGCCAGGAGGTGATCCAGGTCGACGAGGAGGACCGCCGCGTGGCCGCCGGTCGTCGCACGGACGCCGACGACCTGGACCCCGACGACCTCGCCCCCGAGGACCGCCCCGCCGGGCACGGCGACCGCACGGTCTCCGACCGGGACCTGCCCGACGCCGAGGTCGAGCGGCTGCTCGAGCAGCGGTTCGCCGGCATCGCCGCCGACGACGTCGAGCTCCCGCCGACCCAGGGCGGCCCGCGATGACCGGCACCCCCGTGACCAGCGTGCTCGCCCCGCTCCCGGTGCTGCTCCCGCTGCTCGGCGCCGCCGGGGCGCTCCTGGTGGGCCGGCACCCGCGCACCCAGCGGGGGCTGAGCCTGCTGGTGCTCTCCGCGGTGGTCGTGGTCTCGGTGGTGCTGCTGCTGCGGGCCGACGCCCACGGGGCGTCCGCCGTCGCCGTCGGCGGCTGGACGCCGCCGCTGGGCATCGTGCTCGTCGTCGACCGGCTGTCGGCGCTGATGCTGGTCGTGGCCTCGACCGTGGCGCTCGGCGTCCTGGTCTTCGCCGTCGGGCAGGGCTCGGCCGACGGCGACGAGGAGACGCCGCTGTCGATCTTCCACCCGACCTTCCTGGTGCTGGTCGCCGGCGTGAGCAACGCCTTCCTGGCCGGTGACCTGTTCAACCTCTACGTCGGCTTCGAGATCCTGCTGATGGCCAGCTACGTGCTGCTCACCCTCGGGGGGACGGCGCCGCGGATCCGGGCCGGGATCACCTACATCGTGGTCAGCCTGACCAGTTCGCTGATCTTCCTGGCTGCGATCGGCCTGGTCTACGCCTCGACCGGCACGGTGAACATGGCCCAGCTGGCGGTCCGGCTCCGCGAGCTGCCGCCCGGGACCCAGCTGCTGCTGCAGTCGATGCTGCTCATCGCCTTCTGCATCAAGGCGGCGGTGTTCCCGCTGTCGGCCTGGCTGCCCGACAGCTACCCGACCGCACCGGCCCCGGTGACCGCGGTGTTCGCCGGCCTGCTCACCAAGGTCGGCGTCTACGCGATCATCCGCAGCCAGACACTGCTGTTCCCCGACGGTGCCCTGGACGACCTGCTCATGTGGGCGGCGCTGGCGACCATGGTGATCGGCGTCCTCGGTGCGGTGGCCCAGACCGACATCCGTCGCATCCTGTCCTTCACGCTGGTCAGCCACATCGGTTACATGGTCTTCGGCATCGCGCTGGGTTCCACCGCCGGACTGGCCGGAGCCATCTTCTACGTGGCCCACCACATCGCCATCCAGACCACGCTGTTCCTGGTCGCCGGCCTGGTCGAGCGGCAGGGCGGGTCGACGGCGGTCGACCGGCTGGGCGGGCTGGCCCGCCGGTCCCCGCTGCTGGCCGTTCTGTTCTTCGTGCCGGCGATGAACCTGGCCGGGATCCCGCCGCTGTCGGGTTTCATCGGCAAGCTGGGCCTGCTGCAGGCCGGCGTCGCCGACGGCGGGACGGTGGCCTACGTGCTCGTCGCCGGCGGGGTGGTCACCAGCCTGCTGACGCTGGTGGCGATGTCCCGGGTGTGGACCCGGGCGTTCTGGCGCCCGCCGACGCAGGAGCCGGCGGCGGACACGGCCGACGCCGCGGCCGCTGCTGCCGGTGAGCGGAACGGCCGGAGCGACCCCGAGCCCGTGCTGGTCGGCGCCGGTCCGGGAGAGGCGCCCTCGACGACCGACGTCCCGGGGGCCCCGACACCCCCCGCGCGGCGGCGGGCCGCCCGTGCCGCGGCCTGGCGGCGGCACACCGCGGTGGCCACCGCATCGGAG
>JAOPWG010000215.1 GCA_025965775.1 Modestobacter sp.
CCTCCTCGCCGGCCCAGGCGATGGTGGCGTTGGTGCCGCGGAAGTCGAAGCGCTGCGAGAGCTCCTTGGCCGCCTGGTTCAGGGCGTTGTCGACCTCCTGGCGGTCGACCTTGCTGACGACGTCGAAGGACGCGTCGGCCATGTCCGCTCACTTCCTCTCGCGGGGTAGGACCCGTTTCGCCGAGGACCCCCCGGGCGGGAGTCCATCGTCTTGTACGCTCTCCCGGTACCAAACGCGGCGGGTTGCCCGAGTGGCCAATGGGAGCGGACTGTAAATCCGTCGGCTTAGCCTACGAAGGTTCGAATCCTTCACCCGCCACACCCGGTACGACGGCCCCCGACCACCAGGTCGGGGGCCGTCTGCGTCTGCAGGGCGGTTGCGTCGGTGGCCCGTCACGGCGCCGTGGGCGCTCGGGCGCTGGCGACCGCGGTGCGTTCCAGCGGGCGGCCACCCAGGAACAGCCAGGAGAACGCGATCTGCGCCGACCGCGTGCAGCGGACAGTCACCTCTGCTCCGTCGGTCGTGGCCGACCAGGCGTCCAGCCGGGCGTCGGCGTCGGCGAGCTGGTCGGCGACGGCGGCCTCGGCGGCGGCGCGGCTCAGCGGCAGCTCGCTCCCCACGCCGCGGCTGTAGACGGTCGCCTCGTCGGCCCGGTCGGCCGCGGCCAGCGCGGCCCCGTCGCACACCGCCTGCACCTGCTGCTGCTCGAGGAAGGCGTCGGAGGCCGCGATCGCGCCGAACACCATGAGCGCGGCCACCAGCCAGCAGACCAGCACGAACGGCAGCGTGGACCCGCGGTCGGCCGGCCCCGCCGGCCCGGGGCGTAGGTCGCGCACCCGGGCAGGATAGGTCCAGGGGCAGCGGTGCGTCCGGCGTCGTCCACCGGTTGTGGACGACGCCTGTGGACGATGTGGACCGCGGTCGCGCCGGGGCCTGTACCCGCCGCTCGGCCTGTGGACGACGCCGACGCGGGGAGGCGCAGGGGCCGCAGACTCCCGACCATGTCGATCGAGGTCGTGCCCGCCGAGCTGTACGCGCTCGCCGGCATCCTCCGGGCCGCTGCCGACCGCGCCGGCCGGGCCGCCACCGAGGTCCCCGACGAGGCGGTCGGTGGACCGGTCGGTCCGCCGTTGCAGGCCTTCACCGAGACGCTGCGCACCGCGGCCGGTTGCCTCGCGGGGGAGTTGCGGTGGCTGGGGTCGGCGGTCGCCGGTGCCGCCGACTCGTGGTTGGGCCTGGACGGCTCGCTCCTGCCCCGCCGGGGCGTCGGGGTACCCGAGTGACCACGGTGCTGCCGGTCCCGGTGCCACTGCCGGACCCGCCGGGCTCCGCGGCCGGCCTGGTGAGCGCGGTCGGACAGCTGACCGTGGCCGCTTCCTCCGCCGGGCTGCTCTGCCACCTGCTGGAGCCCGCTGCGGTCCTGCGGGGCTGGCGCGGCGCGGACGCCACGGTGGCCGACGCGGAGGTCACCGCCGTGACGGAGGTGGCCACCACCCTGCACGGCGCGGTGACCGTGGCGCTGACCCGGCTGCAGGCGCACGGCGAGGCCTGGCTGCTGGTCCAGCGCCGGCTGGCCGTACTCCGGGAGGGTCAGGCGGAGCAGTTCGCGGCTGCCGGGCACCGACTCGCCACGCTGGCCGGCCCGCTGGCTGCGCTCACCGGCGGTCCCGCGCCGCCGCCGGGGGCCGGCGCGCTGATCGCCGAGGTCGTCGCCGACGAGGCGGCCCGGGCGGCGGAGCACCGGGCACTGCTGGCCGACCTGGCCGACGACGCGCACCGGTCGGCCACGATGCTGTCCGCCGCCGGCAGCGTGCTCGGTGGCGCCGGGCTCCCGGGTGACGCCGCGCGGGTGACCGTGCGGCTGGCCTCGGTGCTGCCCGGGTGGGGTCACCAGGTGATGGCCGGCCTCGGTCGGGACGCCGCCGACGACCTCACCGCCCCCGGCGACCTCGCCGCCGTGACCGCGGCGGCCGCCCGCTACGCCCCGTACGCCGACACGCCGGCCTTCGCCACGGCGCTGGCCGGCCGCCTGGGGCCCGAGGGGACCACATACCTGCTGGCCCTGTTGGGCTCGGTGGCCGGCACCGGCGCCGGCGAGGCCGTGGCCGCCCTGCTGGCCCGAGCGTCTGCCGCGGTGAGCCCGACCGTCGCCGGACCGGGCCGGTCCGCCCTGCCCGCGGTGGAGGAGCTGCTGGATCCCGGGGACCCCGACGCGGGCGCCGACGTGGTCGCCATCGGGATGGGCGTCGTGCTCGCCGGCGCCGGCGCCGGCCTGGCCGCCTCCTGGGGGCGAGCGGTGCTGGAGCGGGAACGGGTCCAGGGAGCCGGTGCGGTCGACCGGACGACGTCCACCCTGCCCGACCCGGTCGACGCCGCCCTCCGGGTGCTCGTGCGCGCGGGCGACGCGGCGGCCGCCGCCGACCTGCTGCGGTCACCCGCAGCCTGGGGTGCGGCGTTGGCACGTGACTGGCCGGACGGTGGCACGGCGCTGGCCGCGGTCATCGGCCTCGGGGCGGGTGCGCCGGGTGGCGCCCGATCGGCCCGGGCAGGACTCGAGGCGCTCGGGCAGGGGCTGGCCCCGGGGGCGGACACCGCCGCCATCGACCTCCGGAGCCTCCTGCCGGCCGTCCGGGACGGCCTCGGCGCGCTGGTCGCCACCCAGGTCGGCGCAGTGGGCGCCATCCTGGTCCCGGTCGCCGCCGGCGCCGACCTGGGTGGGGTTGCCGATGCCGAGCTGCGCGGTCTCGGCCTGCTGCTGAGCGAGCCCGGTCAGGACGCCCTCGTCACCGGTGCCCTGGTGGCGGCGCTGCGGGACGGCGCCGTGCGCGGCGCTGCCGGAGCGGCGGCCACCGGCGAGGTGGCGGGGGCCTACGTCGCCGTGCAGGAGTACGGCCAGCGGGTGCGGCACGTCCTCGACTGCTCCCGGGAACTGGCCAACGCCGTCGACCGGCAGCTGAACTGGACCATCTGGGTGACGCT
>JAOPWG010000216.1 GCA_025965775.1 Modestobacter sp.
TGACCTCGACGTCGTAGCCGCCGACGTCGCCCCAGTGGCCCAGCGCGTTGGCGTAGGCCAGCTGGGTGGGCTCGTCGTCGGCCTCCATCATGGCCAGCTCCGCGGCCTCGACGGCGTCCCAGGCCTCGCGGACGGCCGGGGAGGCGAGGTCGACGAGGAAGCGCTGGACGGTGGTGTCGTCCCGGACCGAGCCGATGAACTGCCGCATCACGCCGAGGCCGCCGGTGCGGGCGACCGTGCCGCCGTCGGGGGTCAGGTCACCGCTGATGATCCGCAACAGGGTGGTCTTGCCGGCCCCGTTCTCCCCGACCAGGGCCGCGCAGGCGCCCTCGCCGACCCGGAAGGAGACGTCGTCCAGCAGCACCCGGCCGTCGGGCAAGGTGAACCGCACCCCGGCGACGTCGACGTATCCCATGCAGCCATCGTCCAGGGCGGGGCAAGGAGGTTCCCACCCGCCCCGCGGGAGCGGTCAGCCGATCGACACGTGCAGCCGGTAGCGGGCGAGCCGTTCGACGAGCTCGGGCAGAGCACCCACCGGGGCGCCGCTCAGCTCGCGCCGTGCGGTCTGCACGACGCTGACCACCTCTTGGGGCTCGGCCCAACCGTCGAACTCCTCCGCCAGCCGACTGACCGCCAGGGTGACGGACGCATCGTGCTGGGCGGTAGGGGACAGAGCCAGGGTCACGTGCGCTCCTCCAGGGATGGGAAGGCGGCTCGGCGTCGACCGGACGCCGGGGCCGCAGTGCGTGCCGTGGAGACGATGCCGCCACCGGACCCCGCCGGACCAGGGCCGGAAGTCCCCGTCCCCACGGCCTCCGGGCGGCTGCCGGGAGGCCGTGGCGACGGAAGGCTGGCGGGAGGCCCCACACGCGCACCGGAGGTGGACGATGCCCTTCCGCGACCGGGCCGACGCCGGCCGGCAGCTGGCGCGGCGGGTGGCGCACCTGCGTGGTGCCGACGTCGTCGTCCTCGGACTGCCCCGCGGCGGGGTCCCGGTGGCGTACGAGGTGGCCACCGCCCTGGATGCGCCGCTCGACGTGGTCCTCGTGCGGAAGGTGAGGGTGCCCGGCCGGCCCGAGCTGGCGATGGGCGCCGTCGGCGAGGGCGACGTGGTGGTGCGCAACGACCATGTCCTACGGCTGGCCCGGGTCGGGGCCGAGGAGTTCGCCGCGGCCGCGGACCGTGAGCGGGAGGAGCTGGAGCGGCGGGCGCAGCGTGTCCGCGTCGCCCGCCCGCGGCTCCCGCTGGCCGGCCGCACCGTTCTCGTCGTGGACGACGGGATCGCCACCGGCGCGACCGCCCGCGCCGCGGGTGCCGTGGTCCGCGCCCAGGGTGCGGCCCGGGTGGTGCTCGCTGCCCCGGTGTGCGCGCCGGACGCGGCGATGACGCTGGCAGGGGCTGTCGAAGAGCTGGTCTGCCTGGAGGTCCCGCAGGGGTTCGTCGCCGTCGGCCAGGCGTACACGCACTTCCGGCCGACCCCGGACCAGACCGTGCTCGACCTGCTCTGCCGCGCGGCCGGCGACCGGCCGGCGCCCTCCCCGGGGGGCACCGCCCCCCAGGGCCGGGACCCGTGAGACCCGGTGGTGGTGGGCGCCGGACCGGCCCGGCACGCCGCCCGACCGTGCCGGCGGCCCCTGGGGTCAGACGGTGCCGAGCAGCACGGCTGCGGCGGCCAGCAGCATCGCGGCGACCACCAGGCCGGCGACCAGGCGCCGCCGACGGCGGCCCTCGGGTCCGTCCAGACCGCCCATGCCCATCATCGGGGCACCGGAGCCGGAGGTGATCCCGCCGCGCGCCGTCCGACCAGGAGCGTGTCGAGCGCCGTCCCGGCCGGCGTCGTCCGCGAGACCTGTTCCAGGCGGTCGACTGCCAGCAGCGCGGCCACCGGGGCCAGCCGTTCGACGCTGTGCAGGATCGCCGGCTCCTGCGGCCCGCCGACGCCGCGGGTCAGGTTCTGCACGTCGTGGCCGAGAACCACCAGCCGCCCGCCCGGACGCAACCAGCCGACGGCACGGGTGAGCAGGTCCACGGTGTCCGCCTCGGGCAGGTGCAGGTAGGCGACGAGCACCAGGTCCAGGTCGACGGCACCGGGATCCCAGGTCAGGACGTCGGCGACCACCCAGCGGACCGCGTCCGCACCCGGTGCCGCCCGGCCGCGGTCCAGCCCGGCGGCGGAGAAGTCGACGGCGGTGACCTCCCAGCCGACCCCGGCCAGCCACAGCGCGTGCCGCCCCTCACCCGCGGCCAGGTCGACCGCACGCCCCGGCGGCAGGCTCTCCAGCAACGAGGCGATCACTGCGTTGGGCCCCGCCGACCACTGTGGCTTCTCGGCATAGCGCGCGTCCCAGTCCGGTGCCTGCACCCCAGCAGTGGACCAGACGGCGCAACCCTGCGCCGCAGCTCAGCCGACGGTGATGGAGTCCATCCGGCTGCGCAGGAACTGCCCGGCCGTGACCGGCTCGTACCGTTCCGGCCCGGCCGCGGCGGTGGGCAGCGTCTCCACCACGGTGAGCGGATCGGCCTCGTGGAAGAAGACCAGCGAGAGCAGCTCCTCGGTCGGGACGTCGGCCGGTGGGGGCAGCACCCGGTGCGGCGTGGAGCGCCACCGGTCACCGGTCCAGCGGGCCAGCAGGTCCCCGGCGTTGACCGTCAACGCGCCCGGCACGGAGGGCGCGTCGACCCACTCGCCCTCTGCGGTACGCACCTGCAGGCCGCCGGAACCGGGCTGGCGGTCCAGCAGGGTCAGCGTGCCGAAGTCGGTGTGCTGCCCGATCCGGAACTGGCCGGGCTCGACGGTTCCGACGTGCTCGCGGGCCGGGTACCAGTTGAGGTTGACGCTCCAGGTGTTGCCCCGGCACCGCGCGAGGAAGAAGTGGTCGGGCAGGTCCAGAGCGAGGGCGAAGACCTGCAGCAGGTCGTCGGCCACGCTGGAGCAGCTGTCGGCGAAGGCACTCGCGGCCGCGCGCAGACCCGGCACCGCCGCCGGCCAGACGTTGGGACCGAACCAGGCCTCCTCCGCTGTCCCGACCACCGCCGGTGGGGTCACCTCCGGGCCGAACGTGAAGGACTCCTTGAGGTCCGGCGGGGTGTCCAACCCGTCGGCACCGGCGTTGGCCTCCGCGCCCGGCGGGATCCACCCCCGGCCACCGGGCAGGCAGGCCAGCTCGGCCTTGGCCGGGACCGGGAGGCCGAAGAACGGGCGGACCTCACGCCGCACCCGCTCGGTGAGCCGGGGAGTGACCGGGTGCCCGGTGAGCAGCAGGAAACCCACCTCGCACAGTGCGGCGTCGACCTGGGTCGCCACCTGCCGTCGGTCGTCGGCGTTCCCGGCGTACCAGGGGGTCAGGTCGATCAGCGGGACGGCGGTCATCGGCTTCCTCGCGCTCCTCGGGCGGACGGGCACGGGCAGGGACGCTAGGGGTCCCGCGTTGCGCCGCGGTGTCCCCGCCATTACTGCTGGAACGGCGAGCCGGCGGGCGGGCGGGGACGGCGTCCGGACCGTCGTGGCCGCCGATCTCGGCTGGCTGCTGGACCTGCTGGGCCCCCGGGTGCTGGCCGCCGCCCCCAGGCGGCGGGCCCGCCTTCGCCGCCCGCATCGTGCCCGGGGACAACGGCATGTTCCAGGCGACCGTGGTCCGTGCCGGCATCGTGGTCGCCGTCCGGCGCCGCGCCGGCCGGGGCACGGTCCCCGCGATCGCCGTCGAGCCGTTCACCGACCTGTCCCCCGAGGTGGCCGCGGCGGTGCGGCAGCGGTCCGCCGCCCTCCCCCGACCCGTGCGGCCGTGCGACCCGAGTGGCCGGACCGCCGGTGCCGGGCGGAGGCTGGGGGCATGGAGTACACGCATCTGGGCGCCTCCGGCCTGCAGGTCTCCCGGATCTGCCTGGGGATGATGAGCTTCGGCGACCCGGCCCGCGGTGGTCACCCCTGGAGCCTGCCCGAGGAGGGCAGCCGCGCCATCATCCAGAAGGCGCTGGCCGCCGGCATCACCTTCTTCGACACCGCGAACGTCTACTCGGCCGGCTCGAGCGAGGAGATCACCGGCCGGGCGATCCGGGACTTCGCCGACCGGGAGGACGTCGTCCTGGCCACCAAGGTGCACGGCCGGATGCGGCCGGGGCCCAATGGCGTCGGGCTGTCCCGCAAGGCGATCCTCGCCGAGCTGGACGCCAGCCTCACCCGGCTGGGCACCGACTACGTCGACCTCTACCAGATCCACCGCTGGGACCCCGCGACGCCGATCGAGGAGACCCTCGAGGCGCTGGACTCGGCCGTGCGGTCCGGCAAGGTGCGGTACCTGGGCGCCTCCTCGATGTGGGCCTGGCAGTTCAGCAAGGCGCTGCACCTGGCCGGCGAGCACGGCTGGCACCGCTTCGTGTCCATGCAGGACCACTACAACCTGCTCAACCGCGAGGAGGAGCGGGAGATGCTCCCGCTCTGCGCCGACCAGGGCGTCGGCGTCATCCCGTGGAGCCCGCTGGCCCGCGGCCGCCTGACCCGCGACTGGGACGAGGCGACGAACCGCTCCCAGAACGACCAGTTCGGCACCTCGCTGTACGGCGACCCCGCCGAGGGCGATCGGGAGATCGCGCGGCGGGTCGCCGAGATCGCCGAGGCCCGTGGCGTCCCCCGCGCCCAGGTGGCGCTGGCCTGGCTGCTGAGCAAGCCGGTGGTCACCGCTCCGATCGTCGGGGTCACCAAGGACCAGCACCTGGACGACGCCGTCGCGGCCGTGCAGCTGCAGCTCACCCCGGAGGAGGTCGCCCGGCTGGAGGAGCCGTACACGCCGCACCCGGTGGTCGGCTTCTCCTGAGCGACGTCGCGGGTGACCCATGTCGCCCGGGGCAGGTGACCTGGGTCCACGACCGGACAGCCGGTGTCGGCCAGGATCGGACCGTGGCCGGCACCTCCTCCCCGATCCGCCGGATCGCGCCCCACCTCCTCGGCCCGCCGCTGCCCTCGCTGGCGACCCTCTGGTCGCTCAACGGCCGCCGGGCGCTGTCCGCCTCGTTCTGCGTCACCTTTCCGCTGGCGCTCGGGCTGGCCCTGGGGCACCCCGGGGCCGGCTCGGCCGCGGCACTGGGCGGCTTCACCGCCGTCTACGGGCACTCGCTGCCCTACCGGCGACGGGCGTGGATCGCGGCCGGGGTCGCCGCCGGGATCGTCTGTGCCATCGGGCTGGGCGGCCTGACCGGCGGGCACCCGGTGGTGCTCGCCCTCGTCCTGGCCGCCGTCGCCGCGGCCGCCACGGCGGCAACCGCGATCTGGCGCATCGGCCCGCCCGGCGCGTTGTCGCCCGTGATCGTCGGCGGCAGCGCCAGCGCCCTGGGGTCGGCACCGGACGTCGTCGCGCAGCACGTGTCCGCTGCCGCCGCGGCGGCGGCGCTGAGCTGGGTGGTCGTCATGCTGCCCTGGCTGTGGGACCCCGCCGGCCCGGAACGGCGGGCGCTGCAGGCCGCCGCGGTCGCGGTGAGCAGCGTCGAGAGCGGCGCCCCGGGCGCCACTCGTCCCGGCGGCATCGCCCGGGCCCTGCGCGTGGCCGTCGCCGCGGTGGCCGTCGGCAGCCGGCGCCGTCCGTCGCTGCAGCCCGCCCTGGAGGAGGTGGAGGCCCGGTTCTTCCGCGCCCTGCCCCCGGTCGACCCGACCCGCGGCCCCGAGATCCCGGCGCCGCGGCCGGGGGCGCACCGGGCGCACCGGCGGCGCACCCCGCTGTGGGCCGCCACCGCCGCCCGGATCGGACTCGGGGTCGCCGCGGCGGGGCTGGTCGCGGTCGCCATCGGACTGCCGGCGCCCTACTGGGCGGCGACCTCCGCGGTCGCCGTCCTGCTGGGCACCGACGCGCGGCACACCCGCGCCCGCGCCTTCCACCGCGTCACCGGGACCCTGCTCGGCACGGTGATCGCCGGCGTGGTCTTCGCGCTCCAGCCACCGACCGCGGTGATCGTGCTGCTCGTCTCCCTGCTGCTGATCGCCGTCGAGCTGTTCATCGCCCACCAGTACGTCATCGCCGTCGCCTGCCTGACCCCCGTCTCGCTGCTGCTGGTGCACCTGGGGGCTCCCCACAGTCCGGGTACCGCCCTGATCGCGGCGCGGATCGAGGAGACGCTGGTGGGCATGGCCGTGGCCCTGGCCGCCGGCTTCTTCCTCTTCGCCCGGGCCGGCAGCCGCCGGCTGCCCGCGGCGGTCACCGAGACGGCGCGACGGGCGGTCACCGCCGCCTCCAC
>JAOPWG010000239.1 GCA_025965775.1 Modestobacter sp.
TCGTGGACGTCTACTCCCGCCGCATCGTCGCTCGCGGTTCAGCACCGTCAAGGACAACGCGCCCGCACCACCCGCCTCCGCTCTCCTGGAGATCACCATGACCGCTCTACCGTCCCGCCGCCGCGCCGCCGCGCCGGCCTACTACCTCGGCCGACCCGCGTCCTTCTGGACCACCCGCCTGTCCACCCGTCGTCGGGTCCGCGGGCTGCCACCGTCGACGAGTCCCAGGACCGATCGCCGGACGTGATTGGTGCGCTCGGCCCCGAGGCGCTGAGGATCGTTACCGACGTCAACGGGTGATCCCAGCACTACGAGGTGCGGGAGCGGCCTGCGGCCAGCGCTGAAGACGCTCGCCCGCCGCTTCGCCGTCCCCGTTCGCGTCGAACTCGGCGTAGAACGGCGGCTGCCCGAACTGATCGAGCTCGCCGCCTACTACGTCGCCTCCGAGGCACTCGCCAACACCGACCAAGTACGCCCTGGCCACCGTCGCCGACGTCCAGATGGCCGCCGGCGAGGGCGTCCTGCGGGTCTCGATCCCGCGACGACGGGCGCGGCGGTGCAGACCTCACCGGAGGCACCGGCCTCGTCTGCCTCAATGCCGAGTTGAGGCCCTCGGCGGCAGCATCTCGCTGCGCAGCCCGACCCCGGTGCGGGCACCACCGTGGCGATCGCATTCCCCCTCACCGACCCCAGCCGGCCGGGGATCCGCGATCGTCTGCCCACCGCATGACGCTGGTCGGCGACCGACCTGCGGCAAACGCCGGCGGTGCCTAGCACCCGTCGGCGGCGCTCGGAATGGACCCATCGCGTCACGGCGGGTTCCATGGCCCGTCGCAACACTCCCGGTAGGTGAAGGGTATGCGAGTGGGACGGCGGGGCCGCAAACGACCCTTGATCTCAGCTCCCTGCCATGAGGTCGGACGGCAGGTCGTTCGGAACTACGTGGCCCCGAAACACTGTAATCAGCGCGTCCGTCAGGACACCCGTGACCGCGCAGCCGAGCTCACGCCTGCGTGGTGGCGCGCGCGTCAGCGACCACGCTGAACCACTGGGAGTGGCTGGGCTCGGCCTCTGACTGTTCGAGCCGGGCACGCCTCTCCAGGAAGGCCGGGTCTTCGTGCCATGCCGCCCAGTCTTCCCGGCTACGCCAGGTGCCGATGATCACCCGCGTGTGTTCCTCGCCTTCCGGGGTGAGCAGTTGCCCGGACACCCAGCCGGGCCGATCGTGCGCGGACTCGAACCGCTCGCGGACGGCTGCGTCCCATTCCTGCTCGACTCCGGGGCGCAGCCGGGTCGTCGTCACCACGGTCATCATGGCCGGCTCCTTCCATCACGGGCTCTGAACCGCTCATACCTGCCGTCACGCCGCTCCCTGGGCGGTCGACCTCGTATGAGCGACCGTCGCGCCTCAGTCGTCTGCCCGCCCACAACAGCTCAGGCTCCAGGAACGCGGGAGGTACTGGAGATCTTGCTGGAAGTCATCGCCAAGGAGGGGTTCTGCCTCTACCGCCATGAGGCAGATCGGAAATCTGCTGCTGTGCCCGAATGGGATGGGACCGCGCCGGGCAGTCCTGCCCCGACCGGAGGTAGCCCTGGTGGAGCGGGAAGTCGTGCGCTGGGTCGGGCGAAGACCAAGGGGGATGTGACGCCGAACGCCGAGCGCTACGGGCCGTCGTACTTGCTCGACACGCCGCGAGCCGTTGCCGGGTTCGCCTGGGAGAACGCGTGGGAACGCATGCTCGCGGGCTATCAAGCGGCGGAGTCGCAGTGGCGGGCCGGCGCGTTGGCCCGTACGCGTCCGCCGTGTTATCGACTGTCCCCTGGGGCGGCAGGGTGACCTGGAGGGCAGGAGTTTGGCTGTACCGGTGGGCAGCGCCCACCCGGGCCATGCCTCAGTCAGGTCCCGAAGCCGATGAAGACCGCCGTGCCGAGCGCGATCGCGGTGGCCGCAACCGCCGCGCTGACCACTTCCCGGGTGGCGTCGGACACCGTGATCCGCCCGCTCGAGTCCGTGCCGTGGGAGCGGATCCGGCGGTCCCGTCGGCGCCCGAGCCAGATGATGACCAAGGCCAGCAGGACGTTGGCCGCGACCAGCAGGACCCGGCCGAGGGTTGGGCCGACATGCTTGAACAGCAGCAGTCCGGCCGCCGCCAGCGGGCCCAGGGCGCTGCGCTCCCACGCCAGCTCGGTCCGCTCCCTGGTGGCCGCCCTCACGCCGACCGCCAGGAGAGCAGGAGGAGCACGACCACGAAGGCCGTGAGGGCTGCCAGCCCGAGCCCCAGGATCACCGGGACCCGGGTGGGGGCAGGTCCTCCTCGCGCCGCATAGCAGCCTGCACCCGCGACCACCGGAGGACGGCGGCCAACGACAGCCCACCGCCTGCGACCGTCAGAAGAATCCCCAGCACCTGCCGGGCACCTGGGAAGGCGAGCGCCGGAACCAGCTGGACGACGGCCACGCCGCCGGCGATCAGCGCCAGGGAGGTGCGGAACCAGGCCAGAAACGTCCGCTCGTTGGCCAGGGTGAAGCGGTAGTCGGGTTCGGAGCCGGCGGCATGCCCTGTCGCCTGCGCCGGCGCTTGAGCCCCCGCGTGGCTAGTGACGTTCGGTTGCACGGCTCTCACCCCGACCAGCGGGTAACGGGAGGACGTCGCGAGCGAAGTAGGCCGTCGCCCGCCGCAGGATCTCGTTCTCCTGCTCCAGCAGCTTGTTCCGCCGGCGCAGCCCCCGCAGCTCCGCGGACTCGTCTTTGGCCCCGCCACCACGGTCGCCGCTGGTCGGCGGCGCGAGCCCGTCCTCCCGGTCGGCGATCTTCAGCCACCGCTGTAAGCAGGACTCCGAGACCCCGAAGTCCCGGGCGACCTGCGCGACGGACGCCTCGCCCTTGCGGGCCACGGCGATGACGTCACGCCGGAACTCTGGCGGGAACGGCTTGGGCACGATGCTGATCCTTCCAGCGAGGCCGAGGCCTCACGAGCACGGAGTCAACTCAACTGGGGGCAGTCCCCTTGGTGGTTATGCCGCGCCCAGGGATGCGCGGCGTCGGGACAGGGTGCGTTTGGTCGTGCCCAGTTGGGCGGCGATGTCGCGGATGGACGCGCCGCGGGCGGTGAGCCGGCGGATGACCTCGTGTTGTTCGGCCGGGGTGAGGTTGGCGTAGGTGATGTTGTCCCCGGCGAGGGCGCGTTTCACGGCGACCTCGTCGATGGCGTCCAGTCCCGGAACCCCGGGAGTGGACGGTGGTGCGGGGTCGGTGTCGATGTCGTTCCAGGCCAGCGGTGGCGCCCAGCCGTGTGCGGCGGCGTAAGCCTGGGCGGCCTCGGCGGCGGCACGCTGCTCGCCCGCGGCGGCGGTGCGGTCTCCAGCCGCGCATAGAGGGTGGCGACGTCGTGGGCGGTGCGGGCGGTGACCGCCTGGCCGGTCATGCTGCGGTGCAGGCCGGCGGGGCAGCGGCCGAGCTGGGCGGCCAGCAGCTCGAGGTGCCAGCCGAGGGCGATCAGCGCTTGCAGGCGACGCCGGGTGCCGGTGGCGTCGACGCGGCTGCGCGGCGCCCGGCTGGCGCCGTCGAGGCCCGATGCCCAGGATCCGGGTGGCCGTGTCCGGGCGGACCCGCCGCGTTGCCGGGGAGTCGCCGCGGCCGGGCGCGGTGAACGCGCGGATGTGGCTGACCGAGAGGCCGGCCAGTTGGGCGATGCGCTCGACGCCGATGCCGGCCGCGCGCAGCACGGCGATGTGCTCGCGGACGGGGCCGCCGTCGACGAAGGGGTGTCAGCGGCGGTAGATCCGTTCCCGGGTGGTGCGGCTGGCGGCGGTGTTGGCGGCGGTGCAGTCGGGGCAGCGGCAGCGGTCCCTGACGTAGGCGGCCCGGGTGCCGTGGCGGTGGCGGGCGTGGGGATGGGTGCACTCGCGCGCTTTTCGCGTCTGGAGGCGCTCGGCGCGGCGAGCGGCCTGCTCGAGGCCGCGCCGGTGTTTGGCGCAGGAGTGCCGCCGATGGTGGGCGTCGGCGAGCGGGGTGCTGGCGTAGTCGGCGGTGTAGCCGCAGGCCGGGCAGGTCCGGCGGGCCTTCATCGCGGTCGGGGCTGCCGGGAGGGACCCGGTCTCGGGGCGGCGCGGAGGGGGCGGCCGGGGATGCCGGCGCGGTGCAGTCGGTCCTCGATCCAGTCGGTGCGGAGCGTGCCGGCGTCGCCGACGTGCTCGTCGAAGGCCAGTGCGCTGACTGGGCGGCGACCGCGGCCCATTCGCCGTCGGACAGTGGCCGCTCGAGATGGGCCTCGACGGTGGGCCGGTCGACGTAGGCGACGCTGGCTTGCAGCAGCTCGGCCAGGTCGGTCAGCAGCCGGTGGGTGTTCCCGCCGTAGGCGGCGACGAGGGCCTGCAGGGCCCAGGGGCGCACGGTGTGCCGGATCGGTGCGACCGTGTCGCTGGCGACGGTGGCTTGGGATTCAGCAGCGTCACCCGAATCGGAGGTGGGGGACGTGTCGGTGCCGCGCGTTGTCCGGTTCTGCTTCCCCATCGGCGCTCCCACCCGGTGGCTGTTGCTCTCAGCCGGAGAAGGCGCCGCTTCGGGCCGTTTGGTGACAGGGCCGGCGGACGTTTCTCGACTAGGCCGGGACGTGGAGCGCGCCGGATCCGGACCGGAGGCCGTGGGCGCTCACAGCGGTGGCCGCCGACGTCAATACCGGCGGTCAGGCTGACGGGGAACTGCACTGTCGAGGAGGCCGGTGGAGGACGACGAGGAGACGGCGACCAGCGGGTGAGGCGCGCGGGCGAGTGGTCCGGTTCGGGTCGTGGCGGGCGGTGGCCGCGGCGCCGGCCGTGCTGGGCGTGTGGACGGCCATCGCCCTGCACACCACCCCCGGCATCCCGGAGTTCATGGAACCGGAGGTCACCCTGGTGACCGCTGGTGTGGATACGACGTACTCGGCATCGGGTACCACGACATCAGCGACGCCGATCGTGCCGCCATCACGGCCCTCCACCCGCGCCCGGACTTCAAGCGCCACATCCTGCAGGCGTTCACCGAGGGGATCGCGCCCAAGCCGGAGACCACGCTCGGCAACATCAAGGCCGACGTCCTCGAACGCTTCGTCCCCGGCTATCAGCGCGCCAATTTCGTGGAGATCATCGAGCAGTCCCCCTGCCCGGAGTAGGCCTCCGGGTGCCGTGTGCGCTCTGGGGGAGGGGCGTTCGGGGAGGGCGCTCGTCGAGGCCCGACGTCAGGAGGCACTGCCACGGCCGCCCGGCCGCGCCTGCCGCGCCGCAGACCGTCTGTGATGAGCCAGGAGCCGCAGGCGGCCTGGCGGCGTCGTCACGGATCGTGGCTCGTGTCCGGACCCGAGTCCGTGTCGAGGATCGTCTCGACCACCGCCGAGAGGTCGAGATGGCCCGCGCCGGCCCGGTCGGCCTGCTCCAGCCAGCTCCGGGATGCCGCCGCGAGCCGGAGCTCGTGACCGGGCCGGGCGGCGGCCTCGGTGATCAGGCGGAGGTCCTTGAGGGCGACGCGCAGCCTGACGCCGGGCGGGTAGGTGCCGGACTCAATGTTGGCCCGCATGCTCTGGACGATGCCTCCGAGCGGCGACTCAACCAGGATGTCCAGCACGATCTCGCGGTTAAGCCCGAAGGTGTCGGCCAGCGCGAGCGCCTCGCCGATGGCGGTCATGCTCACTCCGAGCGTCAGGTTGACAACCAGCTTGGTGGCCGCGCCTGCCCCGGGCCCGCCCACGTGGTGCGGCGTGCCGAGCGGGGTGAGCAGCGGCTGGACGTGCCCGAAATCCGCGTCACTGGCGCCGACGTAGATGAGGAGCCGGCCGGCGGCCGCCTCGGTGGGGCCGCCCCGCACCGGGGCGTCGATCAGGGTGACGTCGCGCGGCAGCCTTCTGGCCACCGAGCGGATCGCCTCCGGGCCGACGGTGGACATCTCGATCAGCCACTGTCCGGGGGTGAGCGCGCCCACCAGGCCGTTGTCAGCGAACAGCACCTCCTGCAGCGCCTGTGGCGTCGCGAGCATGGTGATGACGGCGTCGGCTCCGGTCACGGCCTCGGCCGGCGACGAGGCGGCAGCAGCGCCGTGGTCGATCAATGGCGGGGTCTTGCTGCTCGTCCGGTTCCAGACCGTGACGTCGTGGCCGGCGTCGAGCAGTCGGGTCGCCATCGGAGTGCCCATCAGCCCCAGGCCCAGGAAGGCGAGCTTGCTCATCGAATGCTCCGTCCTCGGTGTCACATGCCTCGGGCTCCAGAGCCCATACGGGCACGGCGTGGTGGCGAGGACGACGTCCTCGCGCGGGACCTCTTCTCGACCTCGAGCATCGCCATGTACGCCGTGCCTGTCGTCACGGCTGGCGTGGATCCACGCTGCTGGTGAGCCGGAGTCCCTGGATCCCCGTCAGTAGGGCTTCGCCCGGACCGACGAGGGATCCCGCTGCGGGCGAGGGGAGCTGCTGCGCACGACGGCGTGCAGCTGCGTCAGCGGCGGCTCAGCCGCGTCGATCCGCTCGCCGGGATGAGGGGCGGGAGCGGGACATGCCGGAGGTGAGGGCGGAGAGACGGTCCGACGCCGGCCTCACTCGCTCACGGGTCACCGACGGGACTGCCGAGACGTGCGTCAGCGAGGCTCGCTGAGCGGACCCTGGGGGTCACCGTCACTCGTTCCGCGCAGCATGAATATGGCGCCGGCGGACAAGGTGGGCTTGGACAGGAACCCGGCCGCCGGACTCTCTGCGATCAGATCGGCGTAGTCCTGCTCTCCCTGGGCGGAGATAAGGATCACGCTCGACGTAGGCGGGCTCCCCGTCCCGCAGAGTTGTCTGACCAACTCGAAGCCGTTCTCGTTGTCGAGGTTGATGTCCACCAATGTGACGTCCGGGCGCAGCTCCACCGCCTGCTCGAGCGCTGCTGCGCTGGTCGACGCCACCCCGACGACCGTGAATCCCTGGCGCTCCAGCAGGACACGTACGGCGTCCAGGAAGCGCGGGCTGTCATCGACGATGAGGCAGCGCAGGGTCACTACCCCAGGGGCGCAACGTCTGCTGCGGCGGGCATCCCGGCTAATACTCCAGCCGTAGATTTCTTGATCATGTGAGCCTGACCGCTTGGCGGTGGTAGTGGCTGACACGCAGGGCCGCGTCAAAGTCGTGGATTCGGCCTTCGGCCTGCGCGGTTGTCGAGGATCAAGCCGCGCGGAGTGCGTTGGTGATGGGGTGGGGGCTCCAGGCCGCGGCGCGTTGAGCGGCGGCGATGTTGGAGTGGCCGCCCAGCCGGGCGACGTTGGTCGCGGTGTTGCCTAGTGCTGCCATCAGCTGGGGCCCGGCGCGCGCCCAGGCGGATCCGGGATGCGTCTTCATGCTGGGTGGCATCCCGGACGTGGTGGACGCTGTTCTCGATCGCCCAGTGTCCCTGCAACCAGGTGGCGAGCAGCCTCAGATCGGCCGCTCGGTGATCGAGTGAGGTGACCGCGTACACGATCTCCACCGAGGGCCGAAGGTCGGCGACGCGTCGCCGGCGGACGACCTTGATCGCTCGGCGGGCGTGCGGGAACAGTGCCCGGGCGTCGGTGCCGTCCAGGTCGATGACCTTGATCGAGCGGGACTCGGTCCGGCCGTGTCCTGCGCCGCGGCGACGGGTGCCGGGAGCGTGGGCCCACGGCAGGCGCAGCAGCGCCTGGCGCAGCAAGGGCTGACTGCCTTTGACGGTGAACAGGTAGTGCCCGCCGCGGGCGGCCAGGAAGTCCGCGTGCGCCCGCTGGCAGTGCGACGCATCCGCGGTGACCAGCACACCGACCAGCTCTGGCAGGGTGGCCAGGGCGCCATTCACCTACGACGGCGTGAATCACACCCATGGCCACCTCCCGAGCACTCCGGGTAGCGCGGCGATCCCCACCTCGGTCGACACCACCGGGCTGACCGCCCTCCACGAGTTCGGTCATGCGTCCTCCGACTTCAACAACGGCCAGGTCATCGATTTGTACGTCGACGGCCTGCGTCCGGGATTTCTGCTCAACAAGAAGGCGCGGGCCCAGGCCACAGATCCCGTCCCCGCCTCCTTCGCGACTTACAAGGCACCACGTCGGCGACCGACCCGAGTCGTGACTCCATCGGCTATCCGACGACGTGGACCTCGTACCACCCGGAACTGGCCTGTGGACTGGCGGATCGAGGTGAGCTGGACCTGCCGCTGCTGGGAGGTGGCAGGGCAGGACGCCGAAGCGCCCTGAGGAGCACTGCCGACCTGTTGGAACTGCGGTGGCCCGGTCGTCGTGACCGCCCGACCCACCGTGCGCTCGGGCCGCAGGGCCCGGGAGCGGTCACGACGTCGCCGCCCACTGCCCTCGGTTGGCCGGCAGCAGGCCTGACGTCGAGGGCCACGTGTGGAAGTGGACGATCGCAGTGAGCGGGTAGAGCGACGCACAGGCGTTGTGGACGTCGGCCACGCCGCCGCGGGTGACAGCTCGGTGTGATCCCTCGGGTACCAGGCCGCTTGCCAGCACCCGGGTCGCAGTGAACGAGACATGATCGCCGGTCCGGCGCGTGAACGGATGGATCCCTGCCCTCACTGTCAGTGTCAGGTGCGGTGCTCAGGAGCAGGGGAGTTCGGCAGCAAGGTGCGATCCGGGTGGGAAAGGGGCAAGGCGGGTCACTGCTTGGGAGGCGCGCGCCGCTGGCGTTCGACCGCTGACCGAACGCCTCCGCCGTCTGAGGAGGACCCCGTGTCCGAGCTCGACGTACTGCCCGCGGAAACGCGGTGGCCGGCTCATCTTCACCCGGGGCCCTGCGTTGGTTGCGGTCCAGCACGAACTACGACGACGTCGCGTTCTACCGCGACCTGGTCGACTTGCCCGTCGGCGGCTCGTTCCAGGAGAGCTTCGGGAAGGAGGGCACCATGTTCGGGCTGTCCGACATGACGACCACATGGAGATCGTGCGCTCCCAGCGCAGCGACGCCCGCGCAGACCGGTTCGAGCAGATCGTCTTCGATCCGCCGACGACAGCGCCCTTGCGCGGCGCTCGAGCCCCTGCTGAGGGCGGGGTTCACCCCGGTGGCCGCTCCACACCCGTACTGGAAGGCCAACGGCGGCGTGATGTTCCTCGACCCCGACGGGCGGGCGTCGTCTACGCGCCCTGGATCTTCGGCAGCCGGCCCGATCCCGTCGACCACACCCCGGCCGACGGCAATCGCCTGATCATCCTCGGCCGGCCCAGGACACATCGCCCGGAGCAGTACGCATGCCAGCAGGAATCGCCGGGTGGATCGGCACGCCGGCCGCCCGATGCGATCGCCTCTCGATGCCGATCGGCACGCCCGCCGAGGAGTGCAGCCGTCGGTCCCGGGTGGCGACGTTCCGGACCTGGCCGGAGGCATCGGCGTAGTCGGTCCGCGCTTCACCTTTGTTTGCCCGTGCTCAGCCGCCGGCTGAGCACGGGCGAACAAGGTGTGGAACGGGTTGATGAGTCGACGAGGGCTCACCTGTGAGGAGGCGCCGTCACGGCCCATGCCCAGTGGATGTGTCCGGACTGCACGGAGTCGCCGAACACGGCATCAGGCGAGCCGGACCGTGTCCTCGGCCAGCCGGTTCTTGAGCACCTTTCCGGACGAGTTCCGCGGCAGCTCCGGGACGAACCGGAATTCGGCGGGGAGCTTGTAGTCGGCGAGCCTTGTAGCGGCGTGGGCTCGCAGGTCGTCGCGAGAGGGCGCGGCGCCCGGTCGAGGCACGACGACGGCCAGGACCCGCTCGTCGAAGAGCAGATCAGGTATCCCGACGACCGCGACGTCGGCGACGTCGGGGTGCGTGCCCAGGGCGTTCTCGACCTCGAGGCTGTAGATGTTCTCGCCGCCGCGGATGATCATGTCCTTGCTCCGGTCGAGGATCCGGACGAACCCGTCGGCGTCGATCGAGCCGATGTCGCCGGTGTGCAGCCACCCGTCCACGTACGTCGCGGCCGTGGCCTCGGGATCGCCCCAGTAGCCGGCGGTGACATTGGGGCCGCGCACGCACAGCTCGCCGACGGTGTCGCACAGGTCCCGCGGAGGGGTGTCGCGCACCGAGACGGCGACCTCGACGTCGCGGACCGGCTTGCCGACCGACCAGGGGTGCGCCGCGTACCCGGCGCCGTCGGTGTAAGTGACGATCGAGGTCGCCTCGGTGAGCCCCCACACGTTGCCGAGTGTCAGGCCGGGAAGCCGTTCGGCGATCTCCGCCGGGAACGACTCGGGCACCGGTGCCCCACCCAGGACGAACAGGCGCAGGTCGGAGAGGTCAGCGGCGGTGTCCTCGGCCTTGAGCAGGATCAGCCGCAGCATCGCCGCTACCCCGGCGAAGACCGTGATCCGTTCATCGGCCATTAGCTCCACCGCGGTCTCGGCGTGGAATGTGGGCGTGAACACGCAACAAGCACCCGCGGAGACGAAGCCGATGAGCTGGGAGGCCGTACCGGTGGCGTGGAACATCGGAGCCGCGATGAGGGTGCGCTCGCCGGGCGCCGCACCCAGGTTCTCCCGCACCGTCCGCGCGTTGACGAGCAGGTTGCCATGGGTCTGCATCGCGCCCTTGGGCCGGCCGGTGGTGCCGGAGGTGTAGAGCAACTGCGCGATGTCCTCAGGATGGCGCCGGTGCCCCGGTAGGTCGACCGGGTCGACCTGAGCGTCGGTCGGGTCGGGTGCCGCGGTCACTGCCGTGACGGGGACGATCCGCAGGGCGAGCGCTGGAGGGATCCGGGCGCCGAGCGTGTCGTCGGTCAGCACGAGCACCGCTCCGCTGTCGGTGAGGACCTGCTCGATCTCGGGCCCGGTGAACCGGGTGTTTACCAGGACCGTGATTGCACCGGCGAGCTGGGCACCGAAGTAGCCGACGGCGAAGTGCCAGCCGTTCGGTAACAGGATCGCCACCCGGTCGCCGGGCTCCACTCCGAGGGACCGCAGCCGGGCGGCGACGACCGCCGCCCGGTGCAGCACCTGCGCGTGGTCCATCCGCAGCCGCCCGTCAACCAGCGCCTCACGTTTGCCGTGTTCGGCGGCGACCTGCAGCAGCATCGCGGGCACGGTGCCGGCCGTCATCGCGGCGCCTCCGCGGTGGCGAGAACGATGTCGTGCAGCGGCTGGTCACCCTCGCGCACGAGCTCGGTGTCGATGCGCCGGCCCGTGAGGGGGCACAGGTACTCGCGGTACCGGACCGTCCAGCCGGCGCGGCCCTCCTGCGTGGCGAACTCCGGGCCGAGCTGCCGAACGGGCCGCTCGAGGACCGCACAGCCGTCCTTGAAGTTCGCACTGATCGGTGCGAGCAGCACCCGGCCGGAGACGGTCACGAACCATGCCGGCTCGCCGTCGCGCTCCACGATCGCCAGCTCGCCGCCCAGCGGGTGCAGGGGGATGTCCTCCGGCATGGTCTCGATCCCGTCGGGCAGGGTCGCCGCCATGAGCCGGCCGGCGAGCAACTCGTCCCGCCGTCCCGCGGTGGCCGTCCCGTCGACCTGCCCCGAGCTGCCGAGCACGACCCCGTAGACCCGCGCGGCGTCCGAATCGGGCAGGACACCGGCGGCGACCTCGGCGGCGACCCGCTCCGGCTCCCGAGCCAGCGGATCCCCGAACCCCGGGGCATTGGCGCCCGTCCACTCCCAGACGCCGTCGGCCGCGACCATCAGAGCCGGGCCCTTGGCCTCGATCGCGGCCTCCGCACCGTCGATCTCCTCGAAGTCCAGCGGCACCCGACCTGCCGCGAGCGAGTCCCGGACGTCGGAACCGTGCTTGAGCCGGAAGTGCCCCATCGAACCGGGGTTGGCGCCGAAGGGGCCGACCACCTTCGGGAACGACTCGTCGACGTAAACTGCCGCGCCGAGCCCGGGAACGGTCCACGGGATCGCTGCCTCACGGAATCCCCGCCCGCCGCGGTAGCGGCCGGCCCCGTCGGCCCCGCTCGACAGCGCCCTCCGGTAGAGGAAGAGCATCGGCCACAGCAGCTCGAGCTCCTCGATGTTGCTGGCCGTGCCCTCGGGGATCCAGAAGTGGCCGCCGAAGTCGACGCCGTCCCCGGCGGGGGAGGCGGCCAGCGACCCGATCATGTTGTCGGCGTTCGTGGCGATGAACGGCGTGCCGTCGGCGGTCGCACCGCCAGCGATCAAGGCGTAGAACGCGGGGTGGGCCGGCCCGATCGCCAACCTGGCGATCTCCGGTTCGGCGCAGGCCAGCATCTTGCCGATCACCGTGCTCGACAGGCTGATCAGCGTCTCCATGGTGTACATGCCGGCCGGGCTCACCGCCGCCGGGAAATCCGCGCACGACAACGTGCCCGGCTCCAGGTCGAAGTGGACGCGGCGGTAGACACCGCCGTACGCGCCGGCCAGATCGGCGGTGAGCGACGCGGTCAGCGCCGCCAGGAAAGCACCCACGAACCCCGCGTAGGTCACGTTGATCGAGCCGGTCTGCGGGTCGGTGCCCCGGTTGTCGACGTACAGGTGCTCACCGGTCTTGCGCACCCTCACCCGGTACGCGTACGTGGCGTCGTCACCGGTACGCGCGGCCTCGGCGTAGAGCCGGTGGGTCCAGGTTCCGTCGGGGATCCTGCGCAGCCGTTCGACGACGGTGCGCTCGCCGGCGTCGAGCACCCGGTTCATCACCGACTTGACGACGTCGGCGCCGTACCGCTCCACGAGCGTCGTGACCTTGTCGGCCGCCACCAGGTTCGCCGAGATCGCCGCCCGCAGGTCCATGTGGACATTGGTCGGCACGCGCGACTGGCGCAGGAACATCTGCTCCAGGTCCGGGCGGACCCGGCCGCGGCTGACGAGCTTGAAGGGTGGAAAGGCGGGAGGGTCGAGGAACATGTCGGTCGCGTCCACGCAGAAGCTGCCCATCACCGAGCCCCCGACGTCGCTGTGGTGCAGCACGTTCGACACCCAGCAGAACAGCTCGTCCCCGATGAACACGGGGGCGAGCACCGCGGTGTCGGGTTGGTGGGGCGCGCCGACGTACGGGTCGTTGGAGACGTACATGTCGCCGGGCTCGATGCCTGGGTCCTCCGCCCGGTTCTCGAGGATCCACTTGATCGTCAGCGACTGGCAGGTGGAGAAATACTGCAGGTAGGGCCCGAGGAAGACCAGGTCGCCGTCCTGCGTGAGGACCGACGGCTGGAAGTCGCGGGTGATCATCGTGACGGGTGAGACGCACAGCCGCTGCAGCGTCCGACCGTGCTCGAGGTTGATGTCCATCAGCGAGTAGCGGACGACCTCGAACGTGACCGGGTCCACCTCGTCGGACGACGCTGTGTGCAGGCGCATCGAGGCCGGGACGTGCAGCGTCTCGCCCGGGACGTAGCCGCGCTGCACGCCGTCCCAGGCGATCGCGGGCGCCGCGTCTGCTCGGTTCATCGGGGGGACTCCTCCGGGGTGGGCAGTTGGAGACGGAGTTCGTTCCGGGCGCCGGAGACCAGCAAGGCCCGCGGCGGGACGGCGATCGTCGTGTGGGAGAGCTCGATCAGCGCGGGCCCGCAGACGGAGCCCGCCGGCGCGCCGTGATGCACATCGGTGGCGGTCCAGCCGGAGCCGGGCCAGTAGACGTCGGTTGTCTCCGGCGGGTGGGTGTGCCCCCCGACGGGCTCCGGGGTCGGGACACCGGCGGGGACCGAGGCGCGCGCCCGAAAGGCGAACACCTCGACGCTCTCGAACATCGCGGTGCCGCCAGAGCCGTAGCGGCGCACGTACTCGCCGTCGAATCCGGCCAGCAGGCGCGCCCCGGTGTCCGGACCCGCGGGCAAGGGGACGGGGATCTCCAAGCGGTGCATCAGCTGTTCGCGGTAGCGCATGAGGGCGTCGACCTGCACGACGACGTCCCCCGCGTCGCTCCCGGCCCACCGCAGGTCCGCCCGAGCGGCGGCCTCGACCTCTGCCACCGCCGCCGCGAGCGCCTCGGCCCGCTCGCCCTCGAACGGCGCCAGCAGTCCGCGCTCCAGCTCCCGGTAGACCACGACGTCACCGGAGGCGATCCCGTAGGCCGACAGCGTCGATGCGCCGTCGCCGAGTGGGATCACCACCTCGCGCACGCCCGACTCGGCGGCGTAGCCGAAGGCGTGCACCGGGCCTGCCCCGCCATAGGCGTAGAGGACGTACTCCCGAGGGTCATGGCCCCGCTCGAGCGTCTGCTGGCGGACCAGGGACGCCGCGCGCATGTTGTTGATCTCCAGGATGCCGGCGGCGGTGTGCTCCACCGACAGGCCGAGTTGCTCGGCGAGCCTGCTCATCGCCTCCACCGCGGCGTCGCGGTCGAGCGGCATCCGGCCGCCCAGGAACGCCTCGGGGCGCAGGAGGCCCAGCACGACGTCGGCGTCGGTCACCGTGGGCTCGGTACCGCCCCGGCCGTAGCAGGCCGGTCCCGGCTGCGCGCCCGCGCTCTGCGGACCGACCCGCAGGCTCCCGGTCGCCTCGTCGAATCGGGCCAGGGTCCCACCGCCGCTTGCGACGGTTCGCAGGTCCAGGCGCGGGAGGCGGTAGGTGTACTGGTCGATCACGTTGTCCTCCGCCATCACCGGCTTGCCGTCGATGACCAGCCCGATGTCGAACGACGTCCCGCCCATGTCGGTCGCCACGACCCGATCGTGACCGTGGGCCCGCGCCAGGGTTGCCACGCCGGTGAGCCCGCCGGCCGGTCCGGAGTCGATCGTCCCCAGCGGGGTGGCCGCTGCCGTGGCGGCGGGCAGCACACCTCCGGAGGACTGCATCACCAGCATCGGTTCGGTCAACCCGGCCGCCGCGAGCCGCTCGGCGAGCCGGCCCAGGTAGCGGGAGCACACCGGCCCGACGTAGCCGTTGAGGACCGTCGCCACCGTGCGCTCGTACTCGCCGAGCCGCGGTGAGACGACGGCGGAGCTGGAGACGAACACGTCCGGCGCGGCATCGGTGAGGGCCTCGACCAGGGCTTGCTCGTGCCTGGCATTGGCGAACGACCAGAGCAGCGCGATCGCGATCGAGTCCAGGCGGTGCTCGGCGATGAGCCGCGTGATGTCCTTGACCGCCGTCTCGGTGTCGAGCGCGACCACCACGGTCCCCGACGCATCGATGCGCTCGTGCACCTCGACCACCGCCCCGGGCACCGTGATCGGCTCCGGGAGCCTGCTGCCGTGCACCGAGAAGACCTGCTCGATGGGCCGGCCCGCGACCCGGCCCGCGCCCCGCATCATCGACAGCGCGTCCCGATGGCCGGCCGTGGCGACCAACCCGATCCGCCCCCCCTGCCGCTCGAGAACCGCGTTCGTGCCGATGGTCGTGCCGTGTCCGAACCGGGTCGTCCGCGCCAGCAGGGTGGGCAGGTCGATGCCCTCGGCCTCGGCCAGCCGATCGAGGCCGCTCAGCACACCGGAGACCGGATCGTCCTTCGTGGACAGAGCCTTGGCCGTTCGATGGTTGCCCAGCTGGTCGACCAGGACGCAGTCGGTGAACGTGCCGCCGATGTCGACGCCGATGTAGTACATGGTCACTCCCGGGATCCAGTCGCGCCCGGCCGGCGGGCGCGCTAGGGGTGGGCAGGCGCTGATCAGCGGTAGAGGCCGGCCCGGTTCAACCCCGCGCCGCCGTCCAGGCGCAGGGCCTGGCCGGTCGTGTAGCCGGCCGCCGGGGAGAGCAGGTAGAGCACCGCGCCGACGACCTCGCCGAGGGTGGCCACCCGGCCCATCGGGACCGCGGACAGCAGGCGAGCTCGCGCCGAGTCCGGCATCGCAAGCACCTTGGGCGTCGCGACCAGTCCCGGTACGACCGCGTTTACCCGGATGCCCTGGCCGGCCCACTCGGCCGCCAGGGAGCGGGTCAGGCCGAGCACTCCGGCCTTCGCGGCCGCATAGGACGCCTGGCCGGGGAGCCCGTCCTGGGCGGCGACCGAGGACAGGAACACGACGCACCCCGTCCCCGAGGCACTCAACGCCGGGAATGCGGCCTGAGCCGCCGCGAACTGTGTGAGCAGGTTCGCCTCGACGTCGGCCCGGAAGGCGGCCAGCGGGAAGCGGTCGGCGCGGTGGATGGTGTCCACGGTCCCCGCCGCCCCGACCAGGGCGTCCAGGCCGCCGAGCCGCTCGGTCGCCTCGACGATCGCCCGGCGCGCCGCGATCTCGTCGGTCAGGTCGGAGGAAACCAGCCGCAGCCCGGCGTGCACTTCCGTGCCGGGCCGGTCGACGCCGACGACCTCGGTGCCCAGCTCGAGCAGGGCCGAGGTGAGTGCACGGCCCAGACCCCCGGCCGCGCCGGTCACGATCACCCTGCTGCCCGCCGCCGGGACGGTCGACCACTCGGGCGTGGACGTTCCCATCCGTTCCCCCTCGTCCTCGTCGCTGACCGGCACACCGGGCGCCGCGCGGGCCTGTGGGCCTCAGGACCTCGAGCGTCGCCGCGGTGGCGCCTCGCGTCGTCCGGGCCAGCACCCGTTCGAGGTGGGGGCCAGCCCGACCTCGGACCCCCGGGACCCCGGCACCTCCGGCAGCTCGGCAGCGCACGGCCATCCCAGAGGCCCTACCGCGTCGTTGCGGCCAGCAGGAACTGGCAGGCCGGAATCAGGTTGTGCAGCCAGCCCCGTCCGCGATGTCCGGCTGACCTCGATGTTCGCGGTGCCGTGATCCGCCATCGTTCTTCCGCGCGCATCAGCGCGCCGAGGACATCGGGTCCCGCGGAGAAAGGAAGACGCCATGACTCCCACGACGCCGTGTTACCGGTACCCGCGCGGGGCTGGTTGGTGGTCTGAAACGACTGCACCGCCCGGTATCTGACGGCCGCTCGGGCCCGCCGTGACGAGGTGATGGCCCTGATAGTCACCGCGCGTCCGGCTGCTCGTCCCGCTTCCCCCGCGGACCTGACGGACGTTCCGTCGCCCGTTCCTGCGCCTGGCCGCCTGACCAGGTCACCTGTCCGACCGTCGTTCCGCCCTCCGTCCCGCTGAGGCGGGCCCCACCCCGGGAGTCATCGTGATCACCGCCACTGCCGACAACCTGGACACCGTCCTGGCATGGACTTCACCACGGCCTGCGGCGAACTCGCCGAGGCCCGGTTCCAGCAGAGCTGCAAGGACACGCCGAGCCACCGCGCCGCCGTCGCCGAGGCCTGCGGCCGGATCGACGCGGTCCTGGACATGTACCTGGACACGGTCGGCCGCTGGTGCTGAGCACCGCGAAGCTCGTCGCCGTCAGCACCTTGGGAGGAGCGGGCAGTGATCCGCGCTGCGACTCGAGTACGCCGTCACAGTCAGACGGGTCCGAGTGCGGCTACCCCTGCCCTCGGTGCTGCCGGCGATGACGCGGCCCCGGGCAGGGATCCCGGCAACCACTGATCGCACTCGCCCTGCTGGCACCGCGGTGGTCGGGCTGGACCAGACGACCAGGTGGTGGCCCTGGCGACACGCCTCCGTCGCCTACATCAATGCAGGCCGCACCGGCGCGCTCAGCGGCACGCTCACCGACGGACGAGAGTTTACGAGCCAGCCGCCACCCTGGGCACTCACAACCGATGACCTGGCCACGAGACTGGAGGCCGCCAAGGTGCCGGTCAGCGCCCACGAGCAGAGCGACACGCTCGGCCATGTCGCATTCGAGGTGCTGCCCATCCCGCTGCTGGTCGAAGCCTTCTGGTGGCTGAGCAGGCGGGCCAAGTGGGCGCTCGGCTCCGGCGGGGAACTGGGTGGGCTCATGCGCACCAAGGCGCGGGTCACCGAGGCCGAGCGGCCGACGACGCGGTTCGACGACGTCGCCGGCTACGAGGGTGCCAAGCAGGAGGTACACGAAGTCGTTGACTACCTGCAGCACCCCGACCGGTACTGCGGGGCCGGGGCGCAGGGCCCCGGGGGCTGCTGCTGGTCGGACCGCCGGGCACCGGCAGGACGCTGCTGGCCCGGGCGGTGGCGGGCGAGGCGAGCGTGCCGTTCCTCGCGGTCACGGGCAGCAGCTTCGTCGAGGTGTTCGTCGGGCTGGGTGCGTTCCGGATGCGCGACCTGTTCGCCGAGACCCGCCGCCACGCGCCGGCCATCGTGTTCATCGACGAGATCGACGCCATCGGCACCCGTCGGGCGCTCGCGGGGGGCGGTGGCACCAACGACGAGCGGGAGCAGACGCTCGACCAGCTGCTCTCTGCGATGGACGGGTTCACCGACAGCGGGTCGATCGTCGTCATCGCGGCCACGAACCATCCCGAGCTCTTGGACCAGGCGCTGCTGCGCCCGGGCCGGGTCGACCGGCAGGTCACCGTTCCACTACCGAACCTGCACGACCGCGAGCGGATCCTGGCGGTGCACGTGCGCGGCAAGCAACTGGCCGCCGACGTGGACCTCGGCGTGGTGGCGCGCGAGCGGAACCGCGGCGGCTCGGAACGTCACTGACCAGGTTGATGCAGTTGCGACCTCGGCCAGGTTCCGGGACGACTCTTCGACGGGTTTGGGCGAGGCCTTCGTCCCGCGGGATTGAAATATTGGCACCTGGGGGCGCCCGGTGGGGATCCTCTGACCTCGATTTTCAATTGGTCCGTGGCGGCGGGTGTGACACGGGCGAGGGCTCCCGCAGCGGACGGTCATCCTCTGGAGCGTGGCGGTTACCCCTGCTCCTCCTGGTCGACGGTGCCGTCTCGGGGGTCGTGCTGGACTGCCATCTCCCCGCCCTCCCCGGGGGCGTCCAGCTCCATGGCCAGTTCATCCGGCTCGGGCAAGCTGCTCGCGACCGGCACGTTCGGCTCGGGTGTGGTCATGGCGTGATCGTCCCCCCGACCGGCCGCGCGTGCCTGCTAACCCGGCGCTTTCGCGTGCCCAGCAGAACAGGGAACTGCCCTCCCCAACGCATGTCGGTTCGCACAGACGACGCTCGTCGTCTTCCCGACCTGGCAGTACGTCCGCCGGGCCCGCAATGCCTGATCTACCCAGCCGCGGTGCCCGCTCCGTAGCAGGCGTGTGTCGCCGCTCGAGGGCGCTTCCGGTACGTGGCCGCTGCGTGTCCGTACGACGGATGCGCACGGGGGCAAGGCGCACTCGATTGAACGACGGGCTCGCACCGGGTCCTCGCCGACGTCAGGCAACAGTCTGGCTTGGTTGCAGTTGTGGTTGCAATTGACGTCGTTCGCTCATGTGCGCGACAGATCGCCACCGTCCATACGTGCAGTCCAAACGG
>JAOPWG010000244.1 GCA_025965775.1 Modestobacter sp.
CGCCGCGCTGTACGAGCGGCTGTCCTACACGTCGCCACCGCGAGGTCGTTGCGAGCAGCGCGCCCCTGCGGACACCGCCCGAGCCCACGCCGTAGCGCAAGGCTGGCTACCACCTCTGGCCTGGGACAACATCGACACCGACCTCCGGCCGCAGCCAGCTGTAGCGACACCCCCGTCGCAGGACGTCGACGAGATCGCCATCGAACGCGCCGTGGCCGGCGACGGCATCGCCTACCAGGACCTCACGCCCGCCGAACAGGAGCAGGTCATCCACCGCCTCACCGAGCGCGGCCGATCGATCCGAGACATCGCCGCCCAGCTCGCAACGACCAAGCGCACCGTCTCGCGGCGCCGCGCAACCGTCGGCCCGGGATGAGGCGACGAACCAGCCTGTACGCCGGGAACTGCTCTAGACGAGTAAGAACTCGTTTCACAACGACGGCAGGTGGCGGTAGCAGATCAGCGCGCAGGCCAGCCGGAGTAGGCCGAGGTGGATGTCGGCGCGGCGTTCGTAGCGCGTGCGCAGCCGTTTGAAGGCGTGGACAACGGCGCCACGGCCGCGGGCGTCGGCGCGAGTGGAGAGTGGGATCACAGCGAGTTGACGGCTTTACAGGTTAATCAAGCCGTTAGCCTGGGCTCCGTGCCGTTCACCCCCGGTCGCCCCGTCGCGGAGGCCAAGGCCGATTTGTTCAAGGCGCTCGCCCACCCCGCGCGGGTGCGCGTGCTCGAGCTGCTCGCCGAGGGTGAGCACACAATCGGCGAGCTCGCCGAGGCGACCGGGCTCGAGCTCTCCCACCTGTCGCAGCAGGTGACGGTGCTGCGCCGCGCCGGGATCGTCGACAGCCGGCGGGTGCGCAGCAACGTCGTCTGCACCCTCCGCCACCCGCAGACCGCCGAACTGCTCGCCGTCGCCCGGTCGCTCCTCAGCCGCAACCTGCGCGACGGGCAGGCGCTGCTGGCCGCCCTGGACGACGCCGACGACGCCGTCTCGGTGGCCGGCACGGCGTGGGACCGGACGTGAGCACCGCGACGGCCCCCGCGATCACCTCCCCGTTGCTGCGGCTGCTTCCCCGCCGGTCTGACTACGCGGGCCTGCGCCGGTCGTGGCCACGGGACCTCATGGCCGGGGTCACAGTCGGCATCATCGCCCTGCCGCTGGCCCTGGCCTTCGGCGTGGCCACCGGTGTGGGTGCCGCCGTCGGCCTGGTGACGGCGGTCGTCGCCGGGGCCGTCGCCGCGGTGTTCGGCGGCTCCTCGCTGCAGGTGTCCGGCCCGACCGGCGCCATGACGGTCGTGCTGGTGCCCCTCGTCGCCGAGCACGGGCCGCAGATCGTCTACCCGGTCGCGGTGCTCGCCGGGGTGCTCGTGGTCGGCGCCGCCGTGCTGCGGCTGGGCCGGCTGCTCGGGTACGTCCCGTGGCCGTTGATCGAGGGCTTCACGCTGGGCATCGCTGTCGTCATCGCCGCCCAACAGGTGCCGAGCGCCCTGGGCGTCGAGCGGCCCGACGTCGAAAACTCGGCGGGCGGCGCAGTCCTGGCCGTCGGGGACTTCCTCGCGCAGCCGCAGTGGGCCGTCATCGGCCTGCTCGTGCTGTCGGTCGGCCTCACCGCGGGGCTGCCGCGGCTGCACCGCTCGTTGCCGGGCAGCCTCGTCGCGGTCGTCGTCGTCACCGCCGTCGCCGAGGTCACCGGGGCCGGTGCCACGACGATCGGCGTGCTGCCCACCGGCCTGCCTGTGCCCGCGCTGCCCGACTTCGGCACGCTGACCGGGCTCCTGGCCCCCGCGGCCGTCGTCGCCTTCCTCTCGGCCCTGGAGAGCCTCCTCTCGGCCCGGGTGTCCGACGGCATGACCGACGCCCCGCGCAGCGACGCCGACCGCGAGCTGTTCGGGCAGGGGCTGGCCAACATCGCGTCGGGGGTGTGCGGCGGCATGCCGGCGACCGGCGCTATCGCGCGCACCGCCGTCAACGCCCGCGCCGGCGCCCGCACGCGGGTGGCCGCGCTCACCCACGCCCTGCTGCTGGCCGTCGTCGTCTACGCCGCCTCCGGGCTGGTCGGCCGCATCCCACTGGTCGCGCTGGCCGGGGTGCTGCTGGTGACCGCTTGGCGGATGGTGGAGCGGCACACGGTTCGTGCGGTGCTGACCTCCACCCGCGGGGACGCGCTGATCTTCGGCCTCACCGCGATCGCCACAGTCGCCCTCGACCTCGTCGTCGCGGTCGCCCTCGGGATGGCCCTCGCCGTCGTCATCGCGGTGGCCCGGATGGCCGGCACCGCGCGCGCCGTACCGGAGAAGGTCACCAGCCCCGAGATCGACGGCGATGAGGAACAGGCCCTGCTGGCCCGGCACGTGCTGGCCTACCGAATCGATGGGCCGCTGTTCTTCGCGGCCGTGACCCGCTTCCTGGCCGAGGTCGCCGCCACCGCCGACGTGCGGGTCGTCATCCTGCGGTTGAGCGCGGTCGGGATGCTCGACGCGAGCGGTGCCCGCGCGTTGGGCGAGGTGGTCGAGGACCTGGAGGAGCGCGGCATCACGGTGCTGATCAAGGGTGCGAGCCTCGAGCATCTCCGCCTGCTGGACGTCGTCGGCACCCTGCGCCCCCTGGTGGACCGGGGACACGTCTTCGCGACCCTGCCCGAGGCGGTCGCCCACGCCCTGACGCACGTCGGGGTGCGCGCCCCCGGCTGACGGCGCCGTTTGTGGTGGTGCGAGGACAGCGTCCAGCCCCCAGCAGCCAGGCTGCTCGCCACCTGAGGCCCGTCATCTACCGGCCGATCTACACGCCGAGTGAAGCAGGGCGGCGGAACGCCGCGCTCAGCCCACGCCGAGGTGTGGCGCCCGAGCCCGCCGGTTGACGATGGCCGTCGCCAGGCGCTCGGCGACCTCGACGAGGGCCGCAGCGACCACCCCGATCGGTGCGGCGATCAGGAGCGCCCCTGGGGTCACCTCCAGCAGAACGATCCCGTTCCCGAGAGCAGGGATAAGGAGGACCGCGACGACGACGACAACAAGGCTGGCGATCAGGGCGAGCTTCCAGGCCACCAGCGGACGGGCGAGGATCACCACGGTCCACATCGCCACGATCAGGACGACGACGGTCGCCGTCGTCCGGGCCCCGGCCACACCCGCGCCCGGATCGAGGCCCCGCGCCGCGGCGTAGCTGGCGTACGCGGCCGCACCGATGATCACCCCAGCGGGCAACGAGAAACGCAGGACCCGGCCCAGGAAGCCGGGCACGTACCGGCGCCGGTTGGGCCCCAGCGCGAGGAAGAAGCCCGGCACCCCGATCGTCGCTGTCGAGATCAGGGTGAGCTGGATCGGCTCGAGCGGATAGGCGCTGAGTGTCAGCACCGTGATCACGGCCAGCACCAGCGAGTACACGTTCTTGACCAGGAACAGGTTGGCGGCGCGCTCGATGTTGGCGATCACGCGGCGGCCCTCGGCGACAGCGGTCGGGAGATGGGCGAACCGGCCATCGAGGAGCACCAGCTGGGCGACCGCCCGGGTCGCCGGAGAGCCGTTGCCCATGGCCACGCCGACATCGGCGTCCTTGAGCGCCAGCGCGTCGTTCACCCCGTCGCCGGTCATGGCCACGACGTGCCCCCGCCGCTGCAGGGCGGTCACCATCGCCCGCTTCTGGTGGGGGGTGACCCGCCCGAAGACGCTGTGCGCCTCCATCGCGTCGGCCAGGGCGTCGAGGTCCTCCGGCAGGGTCCGTGCATCAACGGCGTCCGCCGCCCCCGACACACCCGGTACGCCGACCGTCGCTGCGACCACGCCGACCGTCCGGGGGTTGTCACCGGAGATCACCTTGAGCGCGACGCCCTGTTCGGTGAAGTAACCGAGCACCTCGGCAGCGTCCTCGCGGATGCGCTCGGCCAGGACGACCAGCGTCACCGGAACCAGCTCCGCAGGCAGCAGGGCCTCGCCGTCGGCGGTCTTCGAGGCGTGCGGTGACGAGGCCAGCAGCAGGACCCGGTGGCCCTCGGCGGCTAGGGCGTCAGACCGGGTGCGCGCGGCCTCGGGCGCGCCAGGGGACGGTGTGGGCAGAACCATCTCCGGCGCGCCCAGCACCCAGGTCGTGCCGGCCGCGGTGCGCACGGCCGACCACTTGCGCGCCGAGGAGAAGGGCACGGTGTCCGCCGGAGGGGGGCTCACGGGCGGAAAGGCTGCGGCAAGAGCGACCGCGGTGGCGTTCGAGGCGTCGGCCTGCGCGAGCTGCCCGAGGGCTGCCAGCAGGGCGCCGTCCCTGGCCGGGTCCGGCCCGCCGTCCAGCGGCACCAGTCGATCGAACCGGATGTCGCCGTAGGTGAGCGTGCCGGTCTTGTCCAAGCAGACGACGTCGACGCGGGCCAGGCCTTCCACGGCGGGAAGCTCCTGCACCAGGACCTGCTGGCGGGCCAAGGTCAGCGTTGCGAGCATGAACGCCAGGGTGGTGAGGAGGACGAGGCCTTCCGGGATCATCCCGACCAGCGCCGCCACCGTACCGGTCACGGCCTCGCGCCAGCCCTCGTTCTCGTCCGTCCGGAATTGGCTCCAGAGGACGGCCGGGCCCACGACCAGCAGCATGATCGCGATCCAGCGCAGCAACCGGTTCGTGCCCGCAACCAGCTCCGAGTACGCGATGGTGAATCGGCGGGCCTCAGTGCCCAGGCGCGCTGCGTAGGAGGAGTCCCCGACCGCGACCGCCTGGACCCGCGCCTGTCCCGCGACCACGATCGAACCCGACCACGCCGCGTCACCGGCCCGCTTGGCGACCGCCTCCGCCTCTCCGGTGAGCAGCGACTCGTCGACGGCGAGGCCTGTCGAGATCAGCACGACGCAGTCGGCCGGGACCTGGTCCCCCGCCATGATCACCAGCAGGTCGTCGAGCACCACGTCCGCGACCGGCGCCTCGCGCTCCACACCGTCCCGGAGGACCCGGGCCCGGGGGACGTTGAGCACCGCCAGCCGGTCAAGGGTCCGCTTGGCCCGCAACTCCTGGACGATGCCCATCGCCGCGTTGACGACCACGACTCCACCGAAGGCCGCGTTCTGCCACCGACCGGTCATGACGGCCACCACCCACAGCGCCGCGAGCAGACCGTTGAAGAACGTGAAGACGTTCGCGCGCACGATCTCCAGGAGCGTCCGGCTCGTGCGCACCGACGTTGCGTTGGTCAGACCGGCCGCGACCCGTTCGGCGACCGCGGCCGCGGTGAGCCCTGCCGACGGCGTCTCAGGCCGGCGCGGGAGCTCCGACCCTGGCGCGGGGGCGGGCGCGGACGAAGGAGCTCCCTCGGCGCGGGCTCCCGTCGTCGTCAAAGGAGGCCCCCGGCCCGCAGATTGAGCCCTACGAGCAGGACCGCGAGCAGGGCGCCGACCGCCGCAGCCACCGCCAGGAGCACGCGGATGAGGCTCCAGCGCTGCACCCGGATCTGCGGGCGGGCGGGCAGCGACTGGCGGAACGCCGTCAGCAGGTCGCGCCCGTCGGCGTCGAGGAGCCGCCGGAGCTGGCGTGGCACGGTCAGGAAACTGCTCGCCGCGAAGGCCTCGGCCATCTCGTCCCGGGTGAAGAACCGCCCCGAGCGCTCCAGCACTCGCTCGGGACCGGCCGCGAGGGCCAGGATCAGCATCATGTTCGCCAGGTCGACGGCCTGGCGCCAGCGCGAGGGCCGCAGCTCGCCGAAGGAGACGTCGATCAGGACCACCCGGGAATTCCGCACCAGGATGTTGGAAGGTTTGACGTCCCGATGCGCGGCGCCGGCCTGCCACAGCCGGGAGATCTGGGTCAGGGCGTCGATCACCTCGTCGGAGACGCCCGACTCGAGGATTTCCACAGCCCCCGGGACGAGCTCGGTGACCAGCAGGTACTCCCGCCCGGGCACCACCTCGACCACTCCCCCGGGCTCGGGCACCTGTACCCTTCCGTCCCGCAACAGCCGGAGCATGTAGTCCTCGTGCTCGACCAACCGGCGCACCGACGAGAAGGGGGCCTCGTCCTCCAGCCGCCCGTAGCACAGGACGCGGACGTACTTGTACCAGCGGTCCGACCGCAGATGTGTGGCGGCGTAGAGCTTGCCGAACAGGAGCGCGGGCGAGCCGTCCGCGACGACCAGGCGGCACGGCGTGGAGCCCGCCGATCCGTCGAGCCGGTAAGGATCCAGGTCATCCAGCGGGACGCCCAGCTGGTCGCGCACCGCGGCGATGATCCGCCGCTTGCGGGCATGGTCGAGTCGCAGGTGCGCCTTGACCTCGCGGCGGTAGTTCACCGGGAACTCGCGTTGTGGCGCGAGCAGGACGAAGGCGAGTGCCGCCGTGCTGCAGCCCAGAGCTGCGCTGGCGACGATGGCCGAGGCGCTGTCAGGGCCCAGGGTCACCCGGGCGGCGGCCATGATGGTGATCGTCGCCAGCCCGGCCACCCAACCCCACCGGCGGAGCCGTCCGGACGGGAGAAGGGCGAAGACCGTGGCGGCGACCACCGCCGCCATGACGATGACCGGCCACGCCGGCACGACGACCACGTCGTCCGATTCGGTGACCCCGCGCCGGACGGCGCGGACGAAGGCGGCGTCACCGGCGGCCACCTGGGCCGTCGCCGCGATGACCGACACCGTCCCGAGGTAGACGATCAGGTGCCGCCACCGCGCGAACCAGGCCAGCACCAGCGCCGCCGGCACCCACAACGAGCGGTAGCCGACGGCCGCGGCGGCGTCGAGCTTCTGCGCCACGGTCCGGCCCGGCGCGTCGTGCAGGAAGTCCCGGACGGCACGGTCGACCGCCGGGATCGGGCCGGCCTGCTCGGTAACCAGCCGCAGGAGCACCAGCGCCGCGAGCGACGCCACCAGGACGACGGCCCAGGTCCACACCTGCCTCGGGTCGTGCGGACGCAGGACGCGCTCCTGCCCCGACGGACGGCGCCGCGAGATGGCGCCCGGCCAGAGCGGCCGCCGCACGTCCGCAGCGCGGACCAGCGTGCCGCGGGGCGGGATGTCCACGTCGTCCTCCCGGTCTAGGTCTCTCCCGGTGAGCACCGGACTACCGAGATGGTGCCTGACGCCGGTACGCGTGGTTCCAGAACGACCGCCTCCGGGACCGAGGGGACGTCGAACTCGCCGGCCGCAACTGGCGCGGCGAGGCACTGCAGCCCATGCGGACGACGATCCGCCTCCTTGCCCGTTGACCCGCGCAGGGCGGCAGCCACCACCCCGGGGGCCGGTAGCCCCTGCCCGGCGAACGCGGACCCGGTATGAAGAGGCGATATGACGACACGGGTCTCGACGCCGCAGCCTGCCGTGCGGCCAGGGGGCCGGCACCCCGACCGGCGGACGAGGGTGCACCGGCATCCGGTCGACCTGGTTCGGGTGGTGCTTGGGCTGGCCGTCTTCGGGATCGGCTTCCTGATTGCCCAGCGGGGCGAGCTGCCGGTCTTCGAGCGCGACCTTTTCCGGATCGTCAACGACCTGCCTGAGATCGTCTTCCCGGTCGTCTGGGCCGTGATGCAACTGGGCAACGTCGTGGCCGTCCCGGTCGTCGCGGCGATCGCCGCCCACGCGCCCGGCAAGCTCGTGCCATGAGCACCGACAGCGCCGAGAACACCACCAGCGCCGGCCGCATCATCGTCGGCGTCGACGGTTCCCCCTCATCGGAGCAGGCCCTCCGCTGGGCCGCCGAGCAGGCGCGGCGGACCGGCCAGGAGGTGCACGCTGTCATCGGATGGGAGTACCCACCAAGCTACGGAGGGGCCCCGATCGACGACCTCGACTGGGCCGGGGACAGCCGTGGCGCCCTGGAAAAGGCGGTCGCGAACACCCTCGACGAGGCCGACGCCCAGCGGGTCGTCCGACACGTCGTCCACGCCCATCCGGCACAGGCACTGCTCGACGCCGCGGACGGGGCCGATCTGCTGGTCGTGGGCTGCCGCGGATACGGCGGCTTCGCCGGCATGCTGCTGGGCTCGGTGAGCCAGCACGTCGTCGCGCACGCGCCCT
>JAOPWG010000262.1 GCA_025965775.1 Modestobacter sp.
CCGTCGTCGCCGTCCTGCTCTGGCGCGGGTCGGACGCCGCTGCCACGAGCAGCACGACCGCCACCGCCCCGGCGGTGCCTGACGCCGCGCCGGCCGGCCAGCTGTCCACGCGCTGGTCGGCGCACACCGGCCCGGCCCCGCGCCGGGTGGTGGAGGGCGGCCGGGTGTTGACCACCGACGCGCACGGGCTGACCGCACGCGACCCGCTCACCGGCCAGGAGGCGTGGCACTACACCCGCTCCAACGCCCGGCTGTGTGACGCCACGGCCGTCAACGGGCTGGTGATCGCGGTGTTCCGCACTGCGTCCCGGTGCGACGAGGCGGTGGGGCTGCACGCCGGTACCGGGGTGCGCGCCTGGTACCGCAACGTGAACTTCGCCGGTGACGCGCGGCTGGCCAGCACCGACCGCATCGTGCTGGCCTGGTCCCCGTCGGGGATCGCCACGCTGGACCCGACCGGCAACAACACCCGCTGGCGACACGCGGCCCCGACCGGGTGCCACCTCATCGGGGCCGACGTCGGCAGCACCGGCGTCGTGGTCCTGCAGCGGTGCACCGGCGGCAGCACCGGGCTGACGGTCCAGTTGTTCGACGGGTTCTCCGGCTCCTCGACCTGGACCGCCGACGTCGGCACCGCCGGCGGACCGGCCCGGCTGGCCGGGGCGGACCGGTTGGTCGACCTCGTCGTCGGCGACCGGCTGCACGTGCTCTCCCCCACCGACGGCAGGACCCTGCAGGAGCTGACGCTCCCCGCACTGCCCGCCGGGTCCTCGGTCACCCGGGAGCCCGTGCAGCAGACCGGCGTCGGGGACGTCGCGCTGGTCTGGGTCCGGGGCTCCGTCCGAGCCCTGGACCAGGCCACCGGCGTGCAGCGCTGGCAGGTGTCGGCCACCGGGCTGCCCTCGGTATCCGGACCGGCGGCGGCCTCCCCCACCGTCCTGGTGCCCGAGGCCGGCGCCCTCGTCGAGCGGTCGCCGGCCGACGGCGCCGAGCTCGGCCGGTCGACGCTGGACACCGACCTGCCCGCCGGCGGCCGGACGGCAGTCGTGGGCCCGGCCGTCGTCTACGCGACCGCGGACAGGGTGTTCGGGCTGCACTGAGCGCCCGGCGCCGCTCCCGGACCGGCACACCGCATCGCGCCGAGGCACACTCGGCGTCATGGTCCTGCCAGGTGGCTCCGAGCACACCGCTCCCGACGACCTCCGCCAGCTCGCCGCCCACCAGGCCGCCCGGGTCAATTTCCGGGGTGGTTCCGGTGACCTGGCCGCCCTGGACACCGGTCCCGGCGAGGGCGGCACGGTCCTGCTGGTCGCCGGATTCACCGGCAGCAAGGAGGACTTCGCCCCGCTGCTGACCCCGCTGGCCGACGCCGGGCTGCGCGCGGTCGCCCTCGACCAGCGCGGCCAGTACGAGTCCCCCGGCCCCGACGACCCGGCCCAGTACACGGTCGAGGTGCTGGCCGCCGACGTGCTCGGGGTGCTCCGCCGGCTGCGTACCGAGACCACCGGCCCGCTGCACCTGCTGGGCCACAGCTTCGGCGGCCTCGTCACCCGCGCCGCCGTGCTGGCCGACCCCGGCGCGGCGGACTCGCTCACCCTGCTGGGCAGTGGCCCCGGCCGGCTGACCGGCCCGCGCACCGAGCTGCTGGACCACCTCGCTCCGCTGCTGGCGGCCGGCGGCGTGCAGCTGGTGAGCGACACCCTCGAACAGCTGGCCATGACCGACCCCCGACGCCAGGCGCTGCCCGACCCGACCCAGCAGTTCCTCACCACCCGGTTCCTCCGCAACAGCGCCGCCGGACTGCAGGGCATGGCCGACGCGATGCTCGGCGAACCCGACCGGGTGGCCGAGCTGGCCGCCACCGGCCTGCCGTTGCTGGTCACGCACGGCATCGCCGACGACGCCTGGACGCCGGCCGCGCAGGCGAACATGGCGCAGCGCCTGGGGGCCACGCACGAGGTGATCGACCGGGCGGTGCACTCCCCCGCCATCGAGAACCCGGCCCGCACGCTGGAGGTCCTGCTGGAGTTCTGGGGCTCCGTCGTCCCACGGCGCACCCGGGACGACCAGGCCGGGGCGCTCCGATGACCCGGCCGCCCTCGATCCGGGAGTTCACCCCCGAGGAGGACCGGCTCGGGTTCTTCGGCCCCGGCAGCGTCAGCTGGCGCATCCACGCCGACCCGAGCTTCTCGGTCGGGGGCATCCGCGCGCTGCTGCTCCAGGCGCTGCACCCGGTCGCCATGGACGGGGTCCACCGGTTCTCCGCGGGGTTCCGCACCGACCCGTGGCCGCGGCTGACCCGCACGGCCGAGTACGTCGCGACCCTGACCTTCGGGACCCGCCGCGACGCGCTGCGGGCGGTGCGCCGGGTGCGCGGCATGCACGGTGCGCTCGCCGCGGTGGAGGAGACCACCGGGCGCAGCTACCGGGTCGACGACCCGGACCTGCTCCTGTGGGTGCACAACTGCGAGGTCGACTCCCTGTTGTCGGTGGCCCGCCGCGCCGGGGTGCCGCTGACCGACGAGGACGCCGACAGGTACGTGGCCGAGCAGGTCACCGCCGCTACGCTGATCGGCGTCCCGGAGGCCGCCGTGCCGGTGTCGGTCGCCGCGCTCGCCGACTACTTCGAGCGGGTGCGGCCCGAGCTGGCCCTCACCCCACCGGCACGCGCCGCCTACGGGTTCATCGTGCTGCCACCGATGCCGGGCTGGGTCCAGCTGCTCACCCCGGCCCGGCCGGGCTGGGCCGGGCTGGCCTCGCTCGCGGTGGCGACCCTGCCCCGGTGGGCGCGGCGGATGTACGGGCTGCCGGCGTTGGGCGTCACCGAGCCCGCGGCGACCGCCGCGGTGCGTGCGCTGCGGCAGACGGCGCTGGCCGTGCCCGCGCGGGTCCGGGAATCCCCGATCGTTCGGGCCGCCCGGGAGCGCGTGGAAGGGTCCGAGCTGCTGAGCGCCTGATCGCTGGACCCCGGTCCAGGACCACGCGCTGGGCTTCCGGCGCCGTCCCCTAGCGTCAGGGGCATGCCCCCCGCGCTGCTGGCCGCCGCCGCCGGCCTGGGCCTGGGAATGTCGCTGATCGTGGCGATCGGCGCGCAGAACGCGTTCGTGCTGCGCCAGGGCCTGCGGTTGGAGCACGTGGCGGCGGTGGTCGCCGTCTGCACCGTCTCCGACGTCGTCCTCATCGCCGCCGGGGTCTCCGGCGCCGGCGCGCTGCTGACCCGGCTGCCGTGGCTGGTGCCGGTGGTCTGCCTCGCCGGCG
>JAOPWG010000299.1 GCA_025965775.1 Modestobacter sp.
CTGGGCGACTCCACCCAGCTGGGCATCGACATCGAGACCCGGTTCCAGGGCATCGAGAGCCCGGCGAAGATGAAGCTCGCCGTCGTCGGCTGCCCGCGCAACTGCGCGGAGGCCTACGTCAAGGACGTCGGCGTCGTGGCCATCGGGAACGGCCGGTGGGAGGTCTACGTCGGCGGCGCCGCCGGGGCCAGCGTCCGCAAGGGCGACCTGCTGGCCACCGTCGGCTCACCCGAGGAGGTGCTGCAGGTGACCGGCCGGTTCATGCAGCACTACCGGGAGAACGGCAACTGGCTGGAGCGCACCTACGACTTCGTGCCGCGGATCGGGCTGGAGCGGCTCAGGGCGGTCCTGCTGGAGGACAGCGAGGGCATCGTCGCCGACCTCGACGCGGGCATGCAGCGTTCCATCGACGCCTACGTGGACCCGTGGGGACAGGACGCCGCGGAGCCCGCCACGCCCGGTCAGTTCCGGACGTCGCTGCCGCTGGTCGACCTGCCGAAGGTGCCGGTCCGATGAGCCTGACCGACACCACCACGAGGACGACGGCCCATGTCGTGGGGCGGGTGGACGACGTCCCACCGGGGGAGGGCCGGGCCTTCGTCGCCGGCGACACCCAGGTGGCGGTGTTCCGGCTGCGCGACGGCTCGCTGCACGCCACCCAGGCCGCCTGCCCGCACGCCGGTGGCCCACTGGCCGACGGGCAGACCGACGCCGACGTGCTGGTCTGCCCGCTGCACCTCTACACCTACCGGTGGACCGACGGCAGCTCGACCGGCGACGTCGGCCCGGTGCGCCTGTACCCGGTCCGCGAGGTCGACGGGGAGCTGGTCGTCGAGGTCTGACCCGGTCGTCGAGGTCTGACCCGGTCGAGGTCTGACCCGCCGGCCCCGTTCCGGGACCCCATCCACGAGGAGATGGAAGGCCGCTTCGACTGGTTCGTCGACGAGTTCGTCGTGGGTGAGAACCCGGACACCATCGTGGTGCGGTCGCACAGTGCGATCGACATCGGGGCGGGCGCGACCTGGGGAAACAAGCACGTGCAGTACGACGGCCGGTACGTCCAGTTCTTCCGGTTCGTCGCCGGGAAGGTCACGTCCTTCGAGGAGTACTACGACACGGCGGCGCTGGACGACACGGCGGCGCCGGACGCGGCCTACGGGGGCTGACGGCGGCTCGCCCGAGGGACGAGCGCTTCCTCGCGGTGTGCGGGGTGCCCGCGAGGTCGACGGCGCGGAGACCCCCCACCGCGGGCAGCTTGGGGGTCAGCCGCGGGCGCGGACCTCCTGAACGGCCCAGGTGTTGCCGTCCGGGTCGCTGAAGGACACGAAGGCACCGCTGTCATCCGGGCTGAGGTGGGTGATCAGGCGTGCGGGAGCCCCAGGTCGGCGATCGCGGCGGCGATGTCGTCCTCCCGGACGAAGTCCAGCGCCAGCAGCCGGTGCACCAGCACCCCGCGACGCGTGAGCCGCAGGTCGGCCGGGCGGAGCCGCGGCAGCACCGCGCCGCCGGGGCGGGGGACGGCGGGGGGTGGGTCCAGCAGGCCGGCGCGCTGCAGGTCGACGACGTCCTCCCGGGCGCCCCATGCCCGCCAGCCGCGCGGCTGGTCGTCCAGCGGCGCCAGCGGCAACGGCGAGCGGTCCCGCCGCCCGACCGCGGCGAGGAACGCCAACTGCCGCCAGCTGCAGGTCTCGGCCAGCTGGAGGGCCCGGTCGGCGAGCGCGGGATCGATGTCCGGGGAGCAGACCACCTCGGCGACCAGGTAGCCGAGGTGCCGCACCCGCCGTTCCTCCGTCGTCCCCCGTGCCGCTTGGACGATCGACTCGATCAACCGTTCCGCGGCCGATCGGGCAGCGGAACGCACGCTGAAGAAGCCGTCGGTACGCACCGCCCGTCCCTGGTGCGTCCGGGTGACGGCCAGCTCGGCGGCGAAGGCCACGGCGGCACCGGCCCGGGCGCGCTCCCAGGTGAGGGGGAGGTCCGCGGCGGCGATCGCAGCGTCGCGCAGGCAGCCGGCCAGCCGCTCGTCCAGCTGCACCATCGCGGTGCTCGGCTCGAACAGGAGGCCGGCGACCGCACGGCTCATGGAGCCGGCGACCAGCTCCCCGGTCTCCACCAGGTGCCGGCCGGCAGCCGCTTCGCCATCGAGATAGTCCTGCACGCGGTGATCATCGTCGGTGCGTCGACGGCGTGCACCCGGCCGGCGCCTGCCCTCACCACACCGGGGCAGCGACGGTGAGCACAACGGAACACACGCTCCTCGCCGGGGCAACGGCCGGGGAACGCCGGTCCGGGACCGTGCTTTCCATGGCCGCGACCACGGACACGTCCACCGCCCCGCCGATCGAGCGGCCCGCCGGCCGGCTGGGCGGGAGGTGGATCGACGACTGGCGCCCCGAGGACCCGGAGTTCTGGGAGCAGACCGGGAAGTCCGTCGCCCGGCGCAACCTGTTCTTCTCGGTCTTCTCCGAGCACATCGGCTTCTCCATCTGGAGCCTGTGGTCGGTGATGGTGTTGTTCCTGCCCGAGCCGGTGTTCGGTATCGACCCGGCCGGCAAGTTCCTGCTCACCACGCTGCCGACGGCGCTGGGCGCCCTCGTGCGGCTGCCCTACACGTTCGCCGTCGCGAAGTTCGGCGGCCGCAACTGGACGATCATCAGCGCCGCCC
>JAOPWG010000311.1 GCA_025965775.1 Modestobacter sp.
GGATCTGGCGGTACATCGAGGCGCCGCCGTAGACGGCCGCCAGCTGCACGCCGTTGCTCTGGCCGAGGGGGGCCAGGTTGTCGTGCACCTGCTGGGCCAGCTCGCGGGTCGGCACCAGGATCAGGCCTCGCGGAGCCCGGCGGCCCTGCTGCACATCCGCGCCGAGGCGGGCCAGCAGCGGCAGGCCGAAGGCCAGGGTCTTGCCCGACCCGGTGGCCGCCTTGCCCAGCACGTCACGCCCGGCGAGGGCATCGGGCAGGGCGACGGTCTGGATGGCGAACGGGTGGCTGATGCCCTTCCGCTCGAGAGCGGTCACCAGCGGCTGGGGCAGACCCAGCTGGGCGAAGGAAGGGCCGGTGGGCGCTGTGGGCTCCGGGGTGGGGAGCTCTGCGGCGGCGGCCTCCGGCGCGGCGGTCTCCGGGGTGGGGAGCTCCGCGACCGGGGTCTCGGGAGTGGTGTTCGGGGTGGTGCTGACGTCGACAGAGTCGAACGAGGACAAGCGGGGACTCCGATACAGATCGGCGCGCGTCCCGTGGTGGTGCTGGTCGCCGGGGGGTGCCCGGCGCCCTCACTGGTGATCGGCGGCGTCTGCAATGACGCGTGATCTGCACGGATGCGCATGTGCCCGGACAGGACCGTCCGGGAGGATGACCGGCACTCGCCGGCACGTTCAGGTTAGCAGCGCCGGGGCCCGATTGATTCCCGCGGGCAGGTGACCTCCCCCGCAGGGCCTCCGGCCCGGATCAGTCCGCTTCCTCGTCGGCATCCCCGGCGGTCACCGCGAGCACCCCGTCGACATCGGCCGGCCCGGCGTCCAGCCCGGCGTCCAGCCCGGCGTCATGGCCGGGTCGGGGTGACTCAGCGGCGCAGTTCGGCGTAGCCGGGGCGGACGACGTCGGCGAGCAGCCGCGCCCGCACGGCCTCGTCGGCGAACGCGCCGGCCAGGGCGCGTTCGGTCACCGTCTGGACGTCGTCCCAGCTCCAGCCGTGCGTCGCGGCCACGTCCGCCAGCTCACTGGTGCCCGACACCCCGCTCATCAACCGGTTGTCCGTGTTCACCGTCACGGCGAAGCCCAGCCGGTGCAGCCGCTCGACCGGGTGTGCGGCCAGCGAGGGGTAGGCCCCGGTCTGCACGTTGGACGACGGGGCGATCTCCAGGGGCACCTGCTCGTCGAGCACCCGCTTCGCCAGCGCACCGAGCGGGCCGTCGACGGGCACCTCGTCGGCGATCCGCACCCCGTGCCCGAGGCGCTGGGCCCGGGCGCCGTCCAGCGCGGCCTGGATCGACGCGATGCCCGCGGCCTCCCCGGCGTGGATGGTGCGGTGCGCCCCGGCCCGGTCCAGCACCGCGATGGCCTCGGGGATGCGGTCGGGCGGGAAGCCGTCCTCGGGGCCGGCCAGGTCGAAGCCGACCACACCGGCGTCCCGGTGCCGGACGACGGCCTCGGCGACCTCGACCCACCGGTCGGCCTGCCGCATGGCGCACAGCAGCGTGCCGACGGTGATCGGCCGGCCGGCGGCCGCGGCCTCGGCGCTGCCGGCGGCGAACCCTCCCTGCAGGGCCTCCACGACGGCGTCCAGCGCCAGCCCCTCGGCGGTGGACAGCTCCGGTGCGAAGCGCACCTCGGCGTAGACGACGCCGTCAGCCGCCAGGTCCAGGGCACACTCGCGGGCCACCCGACTGATCGTCTCCGGCCGCTGCATCACCGCCACCGTGTGGGCGAAGGTCAGCAGGTAGCGCTCCAGCGACCCGGAGTCGGCCGCCTCCCGGAACCAGCGGCCCAGCTCCGCGGGGTCGGTCGTGGGCAGCCCCCGGTAGCCGACCTCGTCGGCCAGTTCGATGACCGTCTGCGGCCGAAGACCGCCGTCGAGGTGGTCGTGGAGCAGCACCTTGGGCGCACGGGAGAGCGTCTCGTGAGTCAGTTCGGCAGCCACGGCGGAAACGGTACTGACCGACGTGGCAGGAGCCCGGCACCGCCCGGCGCGGGCGACGGGTCAGCGCCAGCAGGGGACGGCACCTGGCCGCGGAGTCGTCCGAGAGGACGACGATGTCATCGGTCGGTCCGGTCCTGCCACGTGAAGGTGCGCACACACAGCACCAGCCCCAACGCGCACCAGATCCCGAGCACCAGCGCCACCCGGCCCAGCTCCCAGGACCCGGCCGGCTCCTGGGTGGCGAGCGCGTCGGGGAGGAACACCGAGCGCAGCCCCTGGGCCATCCACTTGAGCGGGAAGACCGACGCGACCGTCTGCAGCCAGGTGGGCACCTGGCTGAACTGGAAGAAGACCCCGGAGATGAACTGCAGCACCAGGGCCACCGGGGTGACCGTCGCCGAGGCCGACCGCCCGTTGCGGGCCAGGCTGGACACGGCGATGCCCAGCAGCGTGCAGGCTGCCGAGCCCAGCGCAGCGACCCAGGCGAAGGTCAGCCAGTCGGTGCCCGAGGGCAGGTGGATGCCGTAGAAGACCACCCCGATGACCAGCAGGATGACCACGATCGCCACGGTGACGACGAACACCTGCGCGACCTTGCCGACGAAGAAGGCGCTCTTGGGCATCGGCGTGCCGGCCAGGCTCTTCAGCGTGCCGTCGCTGCGCTCGGTGGCGATCCCGATGGCCATGTTCTGCAGGCTCGCGCCCAGGATGCCGGCGGCGATCACCCCGGCCATGAAGTACTGCGTGAAGGTGACGCCGCTGCCCAGGTCGTAGTTCAGCACCGCGCCGAAGACCAGCAGCAGGATCACCGGGAACATCAGGGTGAAGACGACGGACTCGCGCTGCCGGAAGAACTCCTTGAGCTCCACCCCGGCCCGGGTGCGGCAGACCCTCGCGACCGAGGGCAGCCTCCGTTCGACGGTCGTGGTCACAGCGACACGCTCCCTCGCTCCGCTCGGCCGTCCGTTCCGCTCCTCGCTCGCCGGCGCTCGCTGCGATGCTCGCTCACTGCCGTGGATCTCCGATCATCCGCAGGTACACGTCTTCCAGCGTGGGGCGGGCAACGGCGAGATCGGGCACCTCGCCCGGGAACCGGCCGGCCATCTCCCGCACGAACGCCGTCGGCGTGGCCGTCTCCGTCGTCCGGCGCGCGCCGTCCTCGGTCCAGCTGACCGTGGCCGGCGCCCGGCCCCGGCCGCCGAGCTCGGCGGGGACGGCGACCTCGACCAGCCGGCCGTGGGCGATCACCCCGACCCGGTCCGCCAGCTCCTCGGCCTCGTCCAGGTAGTGGGTGGTCAGCAGCATCGTCGTCCCCAGGTCGCGCAGGGAGCGGATCAGCGCCCAGAACTGGCGGCGCGCCTCGGGGTCGAAGCCGGTGGTCGGCTCGTCCAGGAACAGCAGCCGGGGCCTGCCGACGATGCCCAGCGCCACGTCCAGGCGGCGGCGCTGCCCACCGGAGAGCGTGCGGCCGCGGGAGCCGGCCTTCTCGGTCAGCCCGACCAGCTCCAGCACCTCGGCGGGGTCCCGCGGGTCGGGGAAGTAGGCCGCCTGGGCGCGCAGCAGTTCCAGGCAGGTCAGCTGGCTGTCCCCGGCGCCGGACTGCAGCACGATGCCCAGGTCGGCCTTCCACAGCCGGCCCCCGGTGGCCGGGTCGACGCCCAGCACCCGCACCTCCCCGCCGTCCCGGTCGCGGTAGCCCTCGAGCACCTCGACCGTGGTCGTCTTGCCGGCACCGTTGGGGCCCAGCAGGGCGAAGATCTCCCCGCGCCGGATGTCCAGGTCGAGACCCGCGACGGCGGTGCTCCGGCCGTAGCGCTTCACCAGGCCACGGACCGAGATGGCGGCGTCGGGGTCGAGCGGGGTCGCGGAGCGCACCCCTCCGGGCGCGGTCGCGGCGGGCGTTCGGGTCACAGAGGGACAGTGTCCTCCCCCGCCCTGTGTGCCCGGCGCCGGGTGGCGTGGACCCGTCGGCGACACGCCGACGGATCCACGTCGCTCAGGCGGTGATCCGGTCCAGCACCAGCGGCAGCGGGACGTCGTCGGTGTCCACCCCGATCGCCCCCTCCAACGCCTCCAGGGCCCGCGGGATGCGGGCCGGGTCGTCGGTCTGCAGCTCCAGCAGGGGCTGCCCGGCGATCACCTGCTCCCCCACCCCGGCGGTCCACACGACGCCGGCCGCGGCCGACACCGGGTCCTCCTTGCGGGCACGACCGGCGCCCAGCCGCCAGGCGGCGACGCCGAGGGCGTAGGCGTCCAACCGGGTCAGCGTGCCGCTGGCCGGGGCGGTCACGGTGTGCCGTTCGGCCGGCTGCGGCAGGGCCGCGTCGGGGTCACCGCCCTGGGCGGCGACCATCCGCCGCCAGACGTCCATCGCGCGGCCGTCGGCCAGGGCCTCGGCGGGGTCCACGTCGCCCCGCCCGGCCCCGGCGAGCATCTCGCGGGCCAGCGCCAGGGTCAGCTCGACCACGTCCGCCGGTCCGCCCCCGGCGAGCACCTCGACCGACTCGGCCACCTCGACGGCGTTGCCCGCGGCCCGGCCCAGCGGCCGGTCCATGGCCGTGACGAGGGCGACCGTGCGGACGCCGGCCGCCTCCCCCAGGCCGACCATCGTGCGGGCCAGCGTCCGGGCGTCCCCCGGGTCGCGCATGAACGCGCCCGACCCGGTCTTCACGTCCAGCACCAGCGCGTCGGCGCCCTCGGCGATCTTCTTGCTCATGATCGAGCTGGCGATCAGCGGGATCGACTCGACGGTGCCGGTGACGTCGCGCAGCGCGTAGAGGGCCTTGTCCGCGGGGGCCAGGTCGTTGCCGGCCGCACAGATGACCGCGCCGACCTCTCGGAGCTGCGCCAGGTACCCGGCGTCGGACACGTCGGCCCGCCAGCCGGGGATCGACTCCAGCTTGTCCAGCGTGCCGCCGGTGTGGCCCAGGCCGCGGCCGGACAGCTGCGGCACCGCCACGCCGCAGGCGGCGACCAGCGGGGCGAGCGGCAGGGTGATCTTGTCCCCGACGCCGCCCGTGGAGTGCTTGTCGGCGGTCGCCCGGCCCAGCCCGGAGAGGTCCTTGCGGACGCCGGAGTCGATCATCGCCTGGGTCCAGACGGCCAGCTCGTCGGCGTCCATGCCGCGGAAGAACACCGCCATGAGCAGCGCGCTCATCTGCTCGTCG
>JAOPWG010000417.1 GCA_025965775.1 Modestobacter sp.
GGGTCCTCGTTGACCAGGCTCGGGTTGTCGGCCAGGGCCGGGTTCACCGCCACCACCTCCCCGGACACCGGGCTGAACAGGTCGGAGACGGCCTTGGTCGACTCGACCTCGCCACACGTCCCTCCGGCCGTGACCGTGGTCCCGGGTTCGGGCAGCTCGACGAAGACGATCTCGCCGAGGGCATCCACGGCTGTGGAGGTGATGCCGACGCGCACCGCGTCGGTGGGTGCGGGGGCGCCGTGCGGAACGGCGATCCACTCGTGCTCGGCGGAGTAGCTGAGGTCGGTGGGCAGCGCGGTATCGGTCATCGGGGTCTCCTCGAGGGTCAACGGCGGTAGAAGGGCAGGGGCGTGACGACGTAGGGCTCCGGGCGGCCCCGCACGTCGACGGCGAGTTCGGTGCCCGGGGTGGCCAGCGCGGTGTCCACGTAGCCGAGGGCGACCGGATGGCCCAGCGTCGGCGACAGCGCCCCGGAGGTGACCTGCCCGACGACGGCGCCGCCGCCATCGACGACGGAGTACCCGGCGCGGGCGGCCCGCCGACCGGAGCCGCGTAGGCCGACCAGCGTGCGCGCCGGCTCCCGCTCGGCGAGGGCCGCCAGGGCGTCGCGGCCGACGAAGGGCTTGTCGAGCCGGATCACGCGCCCCAGGCCGGCGGAGTAGGGGTCGGTGTCGGTGCTCAGTTCGTGGCCGTAGAGCGCCATACCGGCCTCCAGTCGCAGCGTGTCCCGGCTGGCGAGCCCGGCCGGCTCCAGCCCGAGGGGACGGCCGGCCTCGAGCAGGGCGCGCCAGAGGGCCGGTGCCTGCGCCGCCGGGAGGTAGAGCTCGAAGCCGTCCTCGCCGGTGTAGCCGGTGCGGGCCAGCAGGACCTCCTGACCTGCGACGGTGGCCGGAGCGGCGGCGTAGTACTTCAGCGTCGTCACGGTGTCGGCCTGCGCCGGCGGGACGAGCCCGCGCACCACCTCCGCCGAGCGGGGGCCCTGCACAGCGATCAGTGCGGTCTCGGCGGACCGATCGGTGACCGTCGCCTCGAACCCCTCGGCGCGGGTCTTGAGCTCGGCGAAGTCGGCGGCGGCGTTGGAGGCGTTGACGACGACCAGGAAGTGGTCCTCGGCGAGCCGGTAGACCACCAGGTCGTCGAGCACCGTGCCCTCCGCGGAGCACAGCAGCGAGTACTTGGCCCGGCCGACCGCGACCGCGGAGAGCGCACCGACCAACGCGTGGTCGAGCGCAGCGGCGGCCTGCGGCCCGCTGATCTCGACCTCGCCCATGTGGGAGAGGTCGTACAGGCCGGCGGCGGTGCGCACGGCCTGGTGCTCGACCAGTTCACTCCGGTAGCGCAGGGGCATCTGCCAGCCGGCGAAGTCGGTCAACGTCGCGCCGAGCGCTTCGTGCTCGGCATGCAGCGGGGTGGCGGTTCCCATCAGGGGGTCTCCTCGGAGATCGGGCGGGCGAACGCCTCGGGGGCAGGGCAGGAACAGACCAGGTTGCGGTCGCCGCGCGCACCGTCGATCCGCCCGACCGGCGGCCAGTACTTCGCGGTGCGCAACCGCGCGACGGGGTACGCGGCCGTCGAGCGGCTGTAGGACCGGTCCCAGTCATCGGCGAGCACGGTCTCGGCGGGATGCGGGGCGTGCCGCAGGGGGCTGTCCGCGACGGTCCACCGCCCGTCGGCCACCGCGTCGATCTCGCCGCGGATGCCGACCATCGCCTCGACGAACCGGTCGAGCTCGGCTAGGTCCTCGGACTCGGTGGGCTCCACCATCAGCGTGCCGGCCACCGGGAAGGCCAGCGTGGGCGCGTGGAACCCGTAGTCGATCAGCCGTTTGGCCACGTCCTCGGCGGTGACGCCGGTGGCCCTGGTGAGTTCCCGCAGGTCCAGGATGCACTCGTGGGCGACCAGGCCCCCCGGGCCGGTGTAGAGCACGGGGAAGTACGGGTCCAGCCGGCGGGCGAGGTAGTTCGCGGAGAGGACGGCGACCTGGGTCGCCCGGCGCAGTCCGTCGCCCCCCATGAGCGCGATGTAGGCCCAGGTGATGGGCAGGATGCCGGCGGAGCCCTGCGGCGCGGCGGCTACCGCCCGACCACCCGGGTCGAGCGGGTCGCCGGGCAGGAACGGGGCGAGGTGTGCGAGCACTGCCACCGGGCCGACGCCGGGGCCGCCCCCGCCGTGCGGGATGCAGAAGGTCTTGTGCAGGTTCAGGTGGGAGACGTCGCCGCCGAACTCGCCGGGCCGGGCCAGCCCGACCAGGGCGTTGAGGTTGGCCCCGTCGATGTACACCTGCCCGCCGGCGGCGTGGACCAGCTCGCAGACCGTGCGGACGCCGACCTCGAAGACGCCGTGGGTGGATGGGTAGGTGAGCATGATCGCGGCGGTGCGGTCGCCGTGGGTGTCGAGCTTCGCCCGCAGGTCGTCGAGGTCCACGCCGCCGTCCCCGGCGGTGGCGACCACCACCACGTCCATCCCGGCGAGCACGGCGGACGCGGCGTTGGTCCCGTGCGCCGACTGCGGGATGAGGCACACCGTGCGGCCGGTGTCGCCCCGCGATCGGTGGTAGCCACGGATGGCGAGCAGCCCGGCGAGCTCGCCCTGCGACCCGGCGTTGGGTTGCAGCGACACCCGGTCGTAGCCGGTGATCTCGGCGAGCCAGCACTCCAGGTCGTCGATCACCTGGGCGTAGCCGCGGGTCTGGTAGGCCGGGGCGTAGGGGTGCAGCCCGGCGAACTCGGGCCAGCTGATCGGCTCCATCTCGGCGGTCGCGTTGAGCTTCATGGTGCAGGACCCGAGCGGGATCATGGTCCGGTCCAGGGCCAGGTCCTT